>NZ_PKUB01000040.1 GCF_002868845.1 Desulfuromonas sp. | reverse complement strand
TGCTGATGCACCAGGGTGATGCTGCGGCGCAGCTCGCGGCGTGCCCGGCCTCTCGGGGGGACCGGCCGGCCGTCGACCCACACCCGGCCGCTGCTCGGTACCTGGAGCAGGGCGAGCAGCTGCAGCAGGGTGCTCTTTCCGGCGCCGTTGGCGCCGGTCACGCAGAGCAGCGCCTCGGCGGGAATCTCGAGGGCGCCGATGGCCAGCGCTGTGCGTCTGCCGTAGCGGAAGGTCAGGTTTTCGAGCCGGTAGAGGGGAATCATCGTCATCTCTGTTGGGCGGCGTGGATGACCGCGTTGATCAGCAGCGCCACCGAAAGGAGCACCATCCCGAGGGCCAGGGCGAAGGCGAACTCCCCCTTGCTGGTCTCCAGGGCGATGGCGGTGGTCATGGTGCGAGTAGTGCCGCGGATGTTGCCGCCGAGCATCATCGCCACCCCGACCTCGGCGATCACCCGGCCGAAGCCGGCGATCACCCCGGCGAGGATCGCCAGGCGCAGCTCGCCGAGGAGTCGCCAGGCGCTCTGCAAAGGCCCGGCGCCCAGGGTCTGCAGGGTCGGGGTAATGCGTGGGTCGGCCCCAGAGATCGCCGTGACGGTGTAGTGGGCGATGATCGGGGCGGCGAGGATCGTCTGGCCGATCACCATCGCCGCCGGGGTGAAGAGCAGCCCGAATTCGCCCAGCGGGCCCTGGCGGCTGATCAGGCCGTAGACCACCAGCCCGATCACCACCGTCGGCAGCGCCATCAGGGTGTTGAGGCCAGTGAGCATCAGGCGCTTTCCCGGGAAGCGGTTCAGCGTCAGGAGCATGCCGAGCGGCACGCCGATGATCGCGGCGATGGCGATCGCCAGCATGGATACGCGAAGCGAGGTCCACACTGTGCGCACGACCTCGCCATCCAGGCTGAATATCAGCCCGATGGCGGTTTCGAACGATGCTCCGAAGTAGCTCACCGATGGCTCCGATCAATAGGTGAAGAAGAGCTGCTGGTCGTGTCTGCGAAAACCTGCGATCAGCTTTTGCCCCTGCTCCGAGGTCAGGTATTCCGCAAATTTCTGCGCCAGGGCATGCTTGACGTGCGGGTGCTTTTGGGGATCGACCGGGATCACCCCGTAGGGGTTGAAGAGCACCTTGTCCCCTTCGACGACCACCTCCAGATCGACCTTGCCGCTCATGGCGATGTAGGTGCCGCGGTCCGAGAGGGTGTACCCCTGGCGCTCGTCGGCCATGGTGATCACATTCCCCATGCCGCGTCCCGCCTCGAGGTACCAGTCTCCCGCGGGTTCGATACGTGCGCCTTTCCAGAGACCCCGCTCCTTGGTGTGGGTGCCCGAGTCGTCGCCGCGCGAGACGAAGGTCGCCTCGGCTGCTGCGATCTTCTCCAGCGCCTTGGCGGCATCCTTGAGCCCCTTGATGCCGGCCGGGTCGTTTTTCGGTCCGAGAATCACGAAGTCGTTGAACATCACGTCGCGGCGGTCGATACCGAAGCCCTCGGCGACGAACTTGTCCTCGCGGGCGCGGGCGTGGACCAGGATCACGTCGACATCGCCGGCCATTCCAAGCTTGAGCGCCTTGCCGGTGCCGACGGCGATCACGTCGACCTTGCAGTCGTTGGCCTGCTCGAAGGGGGGGAGCAGGGCGCTCAGCAGCCCGGAGTTGTCGGTGGAGGTGGTGGTGGCGAGGCGCAGGTGCTCGGTGGCCAAGGCCGGTTGGGCGAGCAACAGCAGGGCAAGGGTGGTGAGCAGCAGGCGGTACGGTCGCATCGGTTGTTCCTTTCGCTTCTGCGTGTTGTTGAAACGACAAAGGGCCTTTCCGCATGGAAAGGCCCCTCGCCACGACACAACTCTGCCGCGGTTGTTCAAGGGCTCTCCTTTCCAAGCGGGAGGCCGAGCCGTTTCCAGCGAGACCCATCGACCGCGCGTCCCTGGGAGTTGACCTTTAGGTCGCGCGGTTCGGAGAACGAATTCAGTTGTTGCCGGAGTCTCAGCCCTCCTGGCTGCAGACCTGCCGTGGCGCGGTCGGGATCAGCGTGTCGCGCAGGCGGTAGTACTCCTCCGGGGTGTTGATGTTTTGCAGCGACAGCCCCTCCGGATCGAGGGCCCGCCACTGCGCGGTATCGACTTCGTCGACCGTTACCTGCGGGAAGAAGCTTATGATCCGCTTCTTCCCGAGGTCGAGCGCCTCTTTCATCGGCGCGATGCAGGCCTTGCTGTAGAGGGCGTGCAGCGGCTCTGCGCCCTCTCCGTGCACCGGGATGACCACGTCGTCATGGCCGGCCCGCTCGCACAGGGAACGGACCACCTCGGGGTTGAGAAAGGGCATGTCGCAGGCGGCGACGAAAACCTTGTCGCTGCGCGCGTGGCAGAGCCCCGAGTGTATGCCGGCCAGCGAGCCCTGAGCGTAGTAGATGTCGGGCACCTTGCGGCAGTCGATCCCGGAGTAGAGGTCAGGACTGTTGGTGACAATGATCACCTCCTCGAACAGGGCGTCGAGGGTGCGGTAGACGTGGTCGATGAAACGCGCTCCGTAGATCGGCAGCAGCGATTTGTCGCTACCCATGCGGCTGCTCTCGCCGCCGGCAAGGATCACCCCGGTGACCCCGGCGATCTTGTGCTGCGGTGCTGGCAGGGCGAGGCGCTCGGGGTGGGAGTAGATGTTGAGATTCTGGCCCCGCACGTAGCCGAGCAGGCAGATGCCGGCCTGCTCGGCCAGCTCGATGGCGCGGTCGGTCGGCGAGGTGCGCGAGGCGATCAGGGCGACCCCGAGCCGGGCCGCCTTGGCGACCATCTCGGTCGAAACCCTTCCCGAGGTCACCAGCATTCGGCCGCGCAGGTCGATCCCCTTGAACAGGGCCTCGCCGGCGATGCGGTCGAGGGTGTTGTGGCGGCCGATGTCCTCGGCGTAGAGCAGCAGGCCGTCACGATCGCCGACGGCCGCCGAGTGGATGCCGCCGTGGCTGCGGTAGCGCTCGGTCCGCTCCCCCAGTTCGCGCATCAGGGCGAAGACCTCGTCGGCGCTGAAGCTGCCGGCGTCCCGGCAGGGCGCGACTTTCTCCAGATCGAGATTGAAGCTGATGCCGGTGCCGCAGCCCGAGGTCAACGTCGGCGCCAGGTTCTCCGGCACCTCCGTCTTCAGCCGGACATCGGCGTAGCCGAAGTCGGCGCACACCCCCAGGGTGAGGACGTCGTCGAGGGAGTCGACGAACCCCTGCAGGCGCAGGAAACCTGCGATCAGGAAGTTGAGGCGGTGGGGCGAGGCGACCAGGGTCGCCAGCGGCTTTCCGTTGATCTTCAGCCGTACGGGGAACTCCTCGACCACGCCGCAGGAGCGCGGCACCAGTCTCCCCTTTTCGTATCGATAGGTGGACTTCATCATGAACAATCCCGGGGGCCTGTCCCCCGCCCGGAGGGCGGGGGGCAGGCGGCAGGTCAGGCTTCGGCGGCCGGCTTGCCCTCGATCTTGCGCAGGCGGTCCGGCAGGGAGTAGTCGACGGTCTCCGGGTGGTGCTCGAAGATCGGGAAGTACTTGGCGATCAGCACGAAGAAGAGGATGTGCGCCGCGATGATGCCGATCGTGACCAGCGACTCGATCAGGGAGGGGTAGTAGATCTGGTTGGGGTCCATCATCCCGAACATCGACACGTTGAAGCGGTTGAGCACCAGGCCGAAGATCACCAGGGAGGCGGCGATGGTCCGGCGCCGGTCGTCGTTGCGCACCGACTTCTGGGTGAACATGACGAAGGGCAGGACGAAGCCGACGCCCAGCTCCAGGATGAAGAGAAGGGTCAGCACCGGCTGGTCGAAGAAGGGCCCCTCGGAGAGGGCGAGCAGGCTGTAGGCCCGCAGGGCGAGGTAGAGGCCGAGGGGCCAGGGGAGGATCTTGGCCAGGGTGCGCAGCAGGACCCCCTCGTTGGGCTGCCCCATCCACTTGTGGCAGGCGGTCGCCTCGATGATGATGATGCACATGCCGGTGCTGATGGCGCTGACCCAGAAAAGGAGCGGCAGCAGCGGGTTGTACCAGAGGGAGTGGAGCTTGTCGACGGCGATCAGGAAGAAGGTGCCGAGCGACGACTGGTGCAGGGTGGAGATGGCCGCGGCCAGGATCACCAGGGGCATCTCGAGCCAGCGCAGGACCCGCAGGGGGACGTGCCAGCCCAACTTTTCCGCCACCGGCGAGAGGAACTCGAGGAAGAGCACGGTGGTGTAGGCCATGACGCACATGGCGACCTCGAACATCGGCGAGTGCAGGTTCCAGTAGCGCAGCACGTGCCACCCCTTGTGGGGCTGGCCGAGGTCGAGGACCAGGCCGACGCAGACCAGCGAGTAGCCGAGGAAGCCGGTGACGATGGCCGGCCGGACCAGCGGTTCGAGCTTTTTTATGCCGAAGCAGTGGACGATCGCGCCGAGGGTGAAGGCGCCGGCCGCCAGGGGCACGGCCGTCACCACGTCGAAGGATATCCACAGCCCCCAGGGGTAGGTGTCGTTCATGTTGGTGGTGGCGCCCAGGCCGAAGGCGAAGCGGGCCAGGGAGGCCAGCGCGGCGACAACGACCAGCAGGATCAGGAACTTGACGAAGCGGTGGTAGCCCTTGATTTCATTGACAACACGTCTTGCGGCAGTCATTTACTTCTCCTCCTTCGGCTCGCCGGCCTCGGCCGCCATCTCTTCGCGTTCTTTCTTCAGGCGGTCCTTGCGATGGGTGAACCAGGAAATGGCCGACAGTCCGCCGCCGACCGTAAGGAACGCCGCCGGGACGAAACGCAGCGCCTGCCAGGTGTAGCCGGGCAGCGGGCGCAGGGTGACCGGCTTGAAGCCGAGCTCGTCGAAGGGGAGATTGGTCAGGTAGATGACGGTCGTCCCCCCCGCTTCCTCCTTGCCGTAGACCTTGCGGATGTACTTGTCCGGGTGCTGCCGCAGGCGCCGCTCGGCCTCCTTGATCATCTCCTCGCGGGGGCCGTAAGTGATCGCGGTCGGGCAGGTGGTGGCGCAGGCCGGCTGCAACCCCTCCTTGACCCGGCTGTAGCAGCCGGTGCACTTCTTCACCAGCGGCAGCCCCTTGCTCCATTCGTACTTGGGGATGCCGAAGGGGCAGGCGATCATGCAGAAGCGGCAGCCGATGCAGCGGTCGGCCTTGTAAACCACCGGGCCCTCGTCCGTCTTCTGGAAGGCGCCCACCGGGCAGACCGAGGCGCAGGCCGGGTCGTTGCAGTGCATGCACATCTCTTTGTAGAAGGCGAACTCGTTCTGGCCGTTCTTCTCGTAGTCGCGGAACTTGATCCGGGTGTAGGTGTATTCCGACATCGCCGGCGGGTTCTGGTAGCCTTCGCCGCTGAAGAACTCGGTCTTCTCCGCCTCCAGCTGGTTCCACTGTTTGCAGGCCACCTGACAGCCGCGGCAGCCGGTGCACTTGGTCATATCGATCAGGAAGGCGTTGTTCCGTTTGCTCATGACGTGATCCCTCCTTTCTCGATATTGCAGAGGAACGCTTTATATTCAGGGATGGTGGTGTTGGCGTCGCCGGTGGCCGTGGTCAGCATGTTGGCGCTGCCGCCAGTGGCCAGTCCGTTGAAGCCGAAGTGCCAGGGCAGGCCGACCTGCTCGACCATCTTGCCGGAGACACGCAGCGGCTTGATGCGGGCCGTGACCAGGGTCCGCGCCTCGATGGAGCCGCGCTCGGAGCTGATGGTGACCATGTCGCCGTTCTTCAGGCCTTTCCACTTGGCGAGCTGCTCGCTGATCTCGATGAACATGTCGGGGACCAGCTCCACCAGCCAGGGCAGGTTGCGTGTCATGGCGCCCGCCTGCCAGTGCTCGGAGACCCGGTAGGTGGTGCCGATGTAGGGGTACTTGCCGCTGTTGTCGATCTTGCCGGGGGTCGCCACCGCGGGGTTGCTCTGCTGGGACGACATCTCGTTGACGACCGGGCTCTCCATCGGCTCGTAGTGCTCGGGGAACGGCCCGTCGGCCAGACCGGCAGCGAACAGACGGCCGTAACCCTCTGCGATCATGATGAAGGGATTCTTGGTGCCGTCCTCGCTCATCGGCGCCCAGCCGCCGTCGGGGACGTCGCCCTCCCACTTGCGGGTCAGCTTGTTCCAGCTGATGACAGGCTTCTCCGGGTTCCACGGCTTGCCGTTCAGATCGACCGAGGCGCGGTTGTAGAGGACGCGGCGGTTGACCGGCCAGCACCAGGCCCACTCGTGGTAGAAGCCCATGCCGGTCGGGTCGTCCTGGCCGCGGCGCTTCATCATGTTGCCTGCTTCCGTGTACGAGTTGCAGTAGAGCCAGTTGCCGCTGGTGGTCGAACCGTCGGCCTGCAGGTAGGCGAAGCTCGGCACCTGCTGGCCCTTCTTGAAGGACTTGCCCTTGACCACGGCGTCGCGGGTAAAGCGGCCGTTGCACTCGCGGGCGACCAGGTCGATGTCCGGCTCGTGGCCGTCGCCGTAATCCCAGGCCAGATCGGTGATCGGGCCGGGGAAGACGCCGTCTTTTTCGTACAGTTCCTTCAGCTTCTTGACCCACTGGTCGAGCATATAGGCGTCGCTCTCGGCGTGGCCGGGAGGGTTGACAGCCTTGTAGCGCCACTGGGCCCAGCGGCCGGAGTTGGAAATCGAACCCTCCTTCTCCACCGAGGAGGCTGCCGGCAGCAGGAAGACCTCAGTGTCGATCGTCTTCGGGTCCACGCCGGGGCGCTTCCAGAACACAGAGCTTTCGGTCTCCCACAGGTCGGCTGCGACCAGCCACTTGAGGTTGTCCATCCCCTTGGCGATGGCGCCGGCATCGGGGCCGCCGACGATCGGGTTGGTCCCCATGAAGACCATCCCTTCGAATCCGCCGTCCTGGAGACGTTCCATCAATTTGATGTAGGAGTAGTTGCCGCTGCGCTTCGGAAGGTAGTCGTAGCAGAAATCGTTCTTGGCGGTCGCCGCGTCGCCCCAGTACGCCTTGAGCAGGCTGGCCATGTACTTGGGTGTGTTGCTCCACCAGTTGGCGCTCTGCTTGTCGTTGGTCTTAGGGGTCCACTTCTCGTTGTAGGCCGAAAGGGAAGCGTTGTCGTAGGTCGGAACCTTGAGGTAGCAGGGGAGAATGTGGTAGAGGATCGCGTAATCGGTCGATCCCTGGACGTTCGATTCGCCGCGCAGGGCGTTGATCCCGCCGCCGGCGAGGCCGACGTTGCCGAGCAGCAGCTGCAGCATGGCGTAGGAGCGAACGTTCTGGGTGCCGTGGGTGTGCTGGGTGGTCCCCATGGCGTACATGATGGTCGCCACCTTGCCCGCCTTGCCGGTAGAGCAGAAGGTGCGGGCCACTTCCATGTAGTCCTGAACCGCGGTCCCGGTGATCTCGCAGACCTTCTCCGGGGTGTAGCGGGCGTAGTGCTTCTTCAGCAACTGGTAGACGGAGCGCGGATGCTGCAGGCTGTCGTCGCGCAGGGGGTTGCCGTCCTTGCCCATCTGGTAGGCCCAGGTCTCCTTGTCGTAGCGGAAGCTTTCGGAGTCGTAGCCGGAAAAGAGGCCGTCGTCGAACTTGAAGTCGTCACTGACCAGGAAGGCGGCGTTGGTGTAGTTGACCACGTAATCCTTGTGAATCAGGTCGTTGTTCAGGACGTAATTGATCAAGCCGCCCATGAAGGCGATATCGGTACCCGGACGCAGCTGGGCGTAGGTGTCCGACTTGGACGAGGTCCGGGTGTAGCGCGGATCGACGGAGATCAGCTTGGCGCCGCCGTCCATCGCTTTTTCCACGTACTTGAAGGAAATCGGGTGGTTCTCTGCGGGGTTCGAACCGATGCACAGGATGACATCGGAATGCTGGATATCGATCCAGTGGTTGGTCATTGCTCCACGACCGAAGGAAGCCGCCAGACCGGCGACGGTAGCGCTGTGTCAGATTCGCGCCTGGTGTTCGATGTAGCCGACCCCCATGGCCCGGCCGAACTTGCCGAGCAGGTAGCACTCCTCGTTGTCCAGCGCCGCGGCGCCGATCATGGCCATGCCGTCGTTGCGATTGACGGTGTACTCCTTGCCGTCGATCTTTTCGGTCTTGACGAAGTTGCGGTCGCGGGTTTCCTTCATCAGCTTGGCGATCCGCTCCATCGCCCAGTCCCACGACTTCTCTTCCCACTTGGCGCTGCCGGGCGCACGGTACTGCACCTTGGTCAGGCGCCGCTCGTTGTTGGCCACCTGGAACAGGGCGTTCCCCTTGGAGCAGAGGGAGCCCTGGTTGATCGGATGCTCGGGGTCGCCCTCGATATTGACGATTTTGCCGTCCTTGGTGTGCACGATCAGCCCGCAGCCGACGGCGCAGTAGGGGCAGATCGTGGTCGACGTCTTCAGGCCCTTGGTCCTCAGACCGGGAACCGTGTCGGCGGCCCCGGCCGGCTTGCCCGACAGGGCCAGACCGGCGGCGGCTACCCCGCCCCCCTTGAGAAAATCTCTTCGTGAAACTCCCATCTACTCATCTCCTGTATATGGATTTTGACCGCGGGGGTCATGGCGCAAACGATGCATTGACCCTTGGCAAGGGATATGCCAAGGGGTATACGNTATACGCGTTTCCGCAACTGGCGGTTATCAAAGGCGAGATTGGCAAAATGCCGTTTTGGGGCCGAAGGGAACAGGGCGCTTCGGGCCACCGAAAGGGGGTATTTTCTTCCGAGGAGTGGATACTTTTTTCCGGTGAGTGGGTACTTTTGACCCGTCGGGGGGAGGTTGCCGAACCGCGGACCGGTCCGGAAGGTTCAGGACCGTCGGTATTTCATCGGTTTTGAGGGGACTTTTCGACGGAATGACGACCCAAAACGCGGGGCCTCCCCCCTCCCGGCGACCAGGGGAAGGCTTTAAACCCCAATAGAAGCATTTGGACCTGTTTTTCCTTAGCGACCGTTGCGACCATGAGCGAGAGCAGCGAGCGGGCGTGAGCCGGGTTTCAAGAATTTCTTTGCGCCTTTGCGTCTTGAGATAGCAAAGCGAACGGGCGTGAGACCGATTTGGCTTTTTGGGGTGAACATGAAGAAGACCGCGGGGACTCGCCCCCGCAGGCGACCAGGGGGTTGACCGCCCAACCCCCTGGACCCAAGGGCGCCCCGGACGCCTTGCCCGCCATCGCCGAAGGCGACAGCGGGTCCCCTCCGCTGCGCAGATGAATCCGGCGCGGGCGAAAACTTGCCTTGCGGCTTCGGACATTCGCCCGCGTTTTCCCGGATTCATCCACTCCGCTTCGGCGGCGGCGAACGGGGGAAGGCTTTTAACCCAAAAGGAAGCTTTGGACCTGCTTTTCCTTAGCTACCTTTGCGGCCATGAGCGAGCGCAGCGAGCGGGCGTGAGACGGGGTCAAGAAGTTCTTTGCGCCTTGGCGTCTTGAGAGAGCGCAGCAAACGGGCGTGAGGCCGCCTTTCCCTGGTTTTGCTGTTAATGTCGAAAAGTCGCGGGGACTCGCCCCCCCCCCGGCGACCAGGGGAAGGCTTTTAACCCCAATAGAAGCATTTGAACCTGCTTTTCCTTTGCGTCTTTGCGTCTTGAGAGAGCGGAAGCGAACGGGCGTGAGACAGCTTTTATAGGTTTCAGGTAAACTGCTATTATTCAAGGGGTGTTTCCGATTAGAATAACGGGACACCGGACTTTACAAGAGGAACACACATGGGACACAGAATTATCATCTGCGACGACGAGGAGGGGATGCGCCGCTACCTCACCAAGATGCTCGGCGGCTGGGGCTACGGGGTAGCGGCCTACGCCAGCCCGCTGGAGATGCTGCGGGTCATCAAGGAGGCCGATCCCCCCGGGGACCTGCTGCTGCTCGACATCAAGATGCCGGAGATGGAGGGGATCGAGGTCCTGAACCGGGTCAAGAAGGCGCTGCCGGAGATGCCGGTGATCATGATGACCGGCCACGGCACCATCGAGTCGGCGGTCGAGGCGATGAAGCTGGGGGCCTACGACTACATGACCAAGCCCTTCCCCCAGGAGAAGCTCTCGGCCCTGGTACGCAACGCCCTGGAGCAGAAGCAGCTGCGCGAGGAGAACCTGCAGCTCAAGAAGGAGCTGCAGGACCGCCAGCTCCCCAACGCGCCGGTCTTCGTCAGCCGCCGCTTCGGCGAGGTCTACCAGCTGGCCCTGCGGGTGGCCGAGAGCCACTCGAGCGTCTTGGTCCTGGGCGAGAGCGGCACAGGCAAGGAGCTGATCGCCGCGGCGGTCCACTACCACAGCCCGCGGGCGCAGAACCGCTTCGTCGCCATCAACTGCGCCGCCCTTTCCGAGACCCTGCTCGAGAGCCAGCTCTTCGGCCACGTCAAGGGCGCCTTCACCGGGGCGGTCCAGGCGCAGAAGGGGCTGCTCGACGAGGCCGACGGCGGCACCCTCTTTCTCGACGAGGTCGGGGACGTCAGCGCCGCCCTGCAGGCCAAACTGCTGCGGGTGCTGCAGGAAGGGGAGTTCATCCCCGTCGGCGCCACCCGTCCCCGCAACGTCGACGTGCGCTTCGTCGCCGCCACCAACAAGGACCTCGAGAAGGAGGTCGCCGAGGGCAACTTCCGCGAGGATCTCTACTACCGCCTCAACGTCATCGCCCTCGATCTGCCGCCCCTGCGGGAGCGCCCCGAGGACCTCGAGCCCCTGGCCGAACACTTTCTGGTCAAGAGTGCCGCCAAGACCGGGCACCGGGTGCGGGGCATCTCCCAAGAGGCGCTCCGGGCCATGCGCCGCTACCACTGGCCCGGCAACGTGCGGGAGCTGGAAAACGTCATCGAGCGCGGCGTCATCCTCGCCCGCGACGAGGAGATCGGCCTCGACGCCCTGCCCCTGAAGGTGAGCGAACCGGGCCAGGCCGCAGGCACCGAAAGCGGCCCGGTGATGAGCCTGCGGGCGGCCGAGCGCATCCAGGTGATCCGCGGCCTTCGGCAGACCCGCTGGCACAAGAGCCGCACCGCCGAGCTGCTCGGCATCACCCGCAAGACCCTCGACCGCAAGATCAAGGAGTTCGGCCTGCGCCCCGACGACGGGGAGCCCGCCGAATGACCTTCCTCCGCCTCCCCCCCCTCTCCATCCGGGGCAAGTTGACCCTGGCGGCGGTGGTGCCGCTGGCCAGTATCCTGCTGCTGGTGGCCTTCGGCGCATACCACCTCATCAACGGCTGGATCGTCGACGAGGCCCAGAACAAGGTGCGCACCGACCTGGGCGCCGCCCGGGCGCTGCTCCAGAACGAAGAGGCGCGGGTCGCCGACATCGTCCGGCTCACCGCCAACGTCCCCGACCTGGCCGTCCACCTCGCCTTCGGGGAGCTGGACCACCTGGGAGAGGAACTCGACGCCGTGCGCCGTCGCGAGGGCCTCGATCTCCTCGTCCTCGTCGACGCCGCCGGCCGCGCCCTGCTGCCCGCATCCGCCGGGGCGCCCCTTGCGCCCCCGGCCTTCGTGGGGCGGGTGCTGGCCGGCGAGCACTACGCCGGGGCGGCCCTGCTCGGCCCTCCCCAGCTCGCCCTCGGGGGCGAGGAGCTGGTCCGGCGCGCCGCCATCCACGCCCCGGCGAGGGCCGGCGGCAGCCCGGCCGTGCTCGAAGAGCGCGGCCTGCTGCTGGTCGGCGCCAGTCCCGTCGCCGGCCCCGACGGCCGTGTCGCCGGCTGCCTCTACGGCGGCATCCTGCTCAACGGCAACCTGCCCCTGGTCGACCGGATCGAGGAGATCGTCTACGGCCCCACGTCCCTGGCGAACACCGGACCCGGGACCGGGACCGGCAGCGCCACCATCTTCCTGGGGGATCTGCGGGCGGCCACCACCATCCGACTGAGCGGCGGCGAGCGGGCGATCGGCACCCGCGTCTCGGCCGAGGTCGCCCGGGCCGTCCTCGAGCGCCGGGAGACCTGGATCGATCGGGCCCGGGTCGTCGACCGGTGGTACCTGACCGCCTACGAACCGATCCTCGACGCCTCCGGCGCAGCCATCGGCGCCCTTTACGTCGGCCTGCTCGAGGAGCCCTTCAACGCCCTCAAGACCCGCTCGGCCCTGACCCTCCTCGGCCTGCTCCTGCTCGGCTGCGGTCTCGGCTACCTGCTGGCCCGCGTCATCTCCAAGGCGCTGTGCCGCCCGGTCCTCAAGCTCAACGCCATGGCCCTGCAGGTGGCCGCCGGCAAGCGCGACCTCGAGATCGAGGCGACCACGCGCGACGAGATCGGCCACCTGACCGGCACCTTTAACCGGATGGCTACCGCCCTCAAGGAGCGGGAGAACGACCTCAACCGCCTCAACCGCGAACTGGAAGGGGAGGTGGCCGTCCGCACCCGTCAGCTCGAGGAGAAGAGCCTCGAGCTCATCGCAGCCCAGCAGGAGCTGCTGCGCAGCGAAAAGCTTGCCGCCATCGGCTCGCTGGCCGCCGGGGTCGCCCACGAGATCAACAACCCCGCCGCCATCATCCGCGGCAACGTCGAGATCCTGCAGATGGAGCTGCCCCCCGGCGCCTCCGGGCGGGAAGAGGCCGACGAGATCCTCAAGCAGACCGAGAGGATCTCCCTGATCACCCAGAACATGCTGACCTTCGCCCGCGAGCAGTCGTTCCGGTTCGACACCGTCGAGCTCAACGGCCTGCTCGCCGAGATCCTCTCCCAGGTCAGCCACCAGGTCGAGCTCGGCCGTGTCGAGGTGATCGAGGAGCTCGACCTAGAGCTGCCCCCCATCTCCAGCGACGGGCCGCGGCTGCGCCAGGTGCTGACCAACATCGTGGTCAACGGGCTGCAGGCGATGGACGGGGAGGGGAGGCTGACCGTCCGCTCGCGGTTCGACGAGCGGGAGGTCGTCCTGGCCGTCGCCGACACCGGCCCGGGGATGGACGCGGCGACCCGCGAGAAGATCTTCAACCCCTTCTTCACCACCAAGGACGAGGGGACCGGCCTTGGCCTCTCCGTCTCCTACGGGATCGTTCAGGCTCTCGGGGGGCGGATCGCCGTGGAGAGCAGTCCCGGGGAGGGGGCGACCTTCACCGTTCGCATCCCCCGCCAGCCTCCAGGCTCCGGCGGCGAATAAACGAACCGTCCACCCCTTCCCAGCAAGAGAGGCCGGCCCCATCGGGGCCGGCCTCTTCTGTTTCCGTCTATCGTGTCCCGTTAGTAAAAACCGGGGAGTGTCCCGATTGTTCTTTGTAAGGTATCAACGCGGCTGCCGAATTTTACGATATGATGAGGAAATCTATAGGGCCATACAAGCGGAGAAGGGAGAGGCCAATGAAAAAACTCAAACTGATAGCAGCTATTGTAACGGCGATGAGCGTCCTCACTCTAACAGCGGCTCACGCTGAGGACGAGACACCCCTGTTTCCCCTGCCATTTACCCCGGACTTCACCCGAGGCTCTGGCTGGGGAGTTGCTCTTGGCTTGGGGGTTGAATACGAAACCGCCTACGCCGGTTCGGACGAATATGAGTTTGAACTGGATCCGGCCGGGGCTATCCAATGGAGAAAGGGAAACCATCTTTTCTCTTGGGAAGGGGTGGAACTGTCATGGACGACTCGCCAGAAGGATCAATGGTACATTCAGGTCGAGTTGAATTATGATGGTGAACGTGAGGAAGGTGATTCTGATGACGGCAGGCTGGACGGCCTTGATGAGAGGGATGATGAGTTTACGGGCACGGGTGAGGTGAGGTATGCCTTTGATGGGGAGTGGCGGAATTATGTCGGTACTCGGATTTCTGTGGGGGATAGCGATTTCGGTGCACTGGGGTTTGTCTTAGCCGGGCACCGGTTCGGTTCCCGTCAGGATGGCGGTGGAACAGAAGCTATTCTCTATGCCAAATTTGCTGACAGTAACAACCTGAATAGAGAGTTTGGAGTGAGCCCATCAGAGGCTACCACATCCGGACTTGCGGAGACGGATTTGGATAGCGGATACCGCTCCTCCGGCCTGCGCGTTGTCGATCGACGCTTTGCCAGCGAGTATATTCAAATCGTATCCGGCCTGGAATTTGAGTACTATAGCAACGATGTGCAAGATAGTCCCATTGCTCGTGAAGACTTTGCGGCGGAACTAGAGCTGGCTGTGCTCTACCACTTCTGAGCATCATCACCTGATAACCGGCTGGAGGCTACGAGCCTCCCGGTTCCGGCGGCGAATAAGCGGACCGTCCCCCCCCTTCCAGCAAGAGAGGCCGACCCCACCGGGGCCGGCCTCTGTCGTTTTTGTTTGTTGGTGTCTTCACCGAATGTCCCAGTCTTTGCCTTGATTGACCGGGGGCGCATCTCTCGTCTGCTCTTGTTCCCGGAATGTCTACTTTGGCGTGTCAGGAAGTCGGGAAAGGCGCGCCAGGGGTCCAGAATTACACGGTTATGAATCTTGACACCACTCCGGGAATCGGTCAAAATGAGGCCCGCCAAATAAATTAAAGTTCGCCATTAACGCAATATGCGTAACCCATTGACCACTTTCGCAATATCCGTTAATGGCGGCATTCGCCTAATACCTGTTAGCTTTCAAAAGGAGAAGCAATAATGAAGTCGTTGTTAAGTTTTATTATTTCTGAATACTGAATTAAGCAATAACTACTGACAATTTTGACCATAGGAAGTAAAACAACACCTACTATTGACAATAAAAAAGGATATAAAATGAGAACAATATTACTCTTATTACTTATGGCTGTATTTACCGTAGCTTGTGATGGCAACCCTCAGAACCATTCTGCGATGAAGTCACCTAAGCCTAAATATGATGACTTACTCACTTCGATAGACTCCGATGGTGCATATATAAAATTAAAATCTGGTGAGTTTATAAAATTATACTCTGTTAGCAACACTTTCAAAGCTTTAAAAATTTCCCATAGCCAATTTCGGCGCACTACGAGCGCATATGGTCACAGTAACTTAAGTAATGCTGCCTCTGGTAGCTCTTTTGAGGACATCTTTCAGAGTGTAGATAAAGAAGATTTTGATAGCTTTCTTATAAAAGGAAAAAACATTGGTAACCTAAGTATTCATCCAGCGATATTGACGATTAATCCCTCCAGCGAAACTAAAAAGCTTATAATGGATAGTTCGTTAAGTAGTATTTCAAAAGGAGGAATAGGTGCAGTAAGTCTTGACTTTAAAAGTATTGACAAAAAACATGTATATAAAGATTCCTATTATTACAACTTAAGCAATGATAATTT
Organism: Desulfuromonas sp.; assembly: GCF_002868845.1. Taxonomy (NCBI): domain Bacteria; kingdom Pseudomonadati; phylum Thermodesulfobacteriota; class Desulfuromonadia; order Desulfuromonadales; family Desulfuromonadaceae; genus Desulfuromonas; species Desulfuromonas sp. Next base: position 2,142 of record NZ_PKUB01000040.1, on the reverse strand, counting down.
CGGAGTTTTTTTTGGGAGAAACTCAGCGATATCTCTCAATAAAAGGGAAACAAAAGATGGGTATCAGGTAAAAGGACAAAATGAAATATTAACAGGATTGTATTCATTATGGATTGGCAGTGATATGTGGTGGGTTAATATAGAATAAAAATCCTTCATTCTCCTATAAAAAAAATTATAGCCGCGAAGGAATCATGCCCTGATGGACTGCTGTTCAAACAAGCTAAAATCGACGTTGGTAGTGTCTATAATAGCGGGGGCGATTCAATAAAATAGCTAACAAACTAATGTCTTTAGGCTTTTAGTCAACAGATCTTTCACAACAGAAGACATACTCGTACCTCCGGCTGGTTAGAGGTGTCCAAGACTGGCGATAATGTCTATTCGGCTCTTCCAGTGAGAGCGGGTCTACCTTATAGGCCATGTCTTGAACAAGGCCGCATCGAGTGGCGGGGATGATCAACCAGGTCATCTGCCTGCACAGTGACAATTAGTTTGCGACCATCTCGATGCGGGTCCAGCGTATCTTTCGTGCGCTATTTTTAGTCGTTTTGCGGTGTCAGACAGCGATCCCGTATTGGCTTTCACAGGCAAAGACTCGATTGCGGTCAAAGGCGCCGCCGGACTGGTACCAGCCATAAAACAGCTTGAGAAACTTGCGCATCACCGCAGTCATCGCCTTTGTATCCCGGGGTCAGATACTTTCTTAACAACTTCGTGTCAAGACCCTGCTTGCTCCGGTGACCGAGCCGCTACCAACCTGGTTCCCCCCGTTGCATCAAAGGGCTCGTTGTAGGTCAACACCGCCCAGACAATCCGAACCAGCTTGGCCATCGCATGGCCTATCGCGACCATCTTGCGCTTCCCCTCTGCAACCTTGGCCTCGTAGTGGGCCCGGACCAGAGGGTTGTGCCGGATGGCGACGATGGTGCACTGCCACAAAATGCGTCGCAGGCGTTTGTTGCCCGCCTTGCTCATGAAGGCCATACCTTCCTTCATGCCCGAAGAATTGAACCGGGGATGGCAGCCAACGTAGCCTATCAGTTGTTTGACGGAGNGAATGTCCCCCACCTCACCGATAATGGCCGCAGCGGACTTTACGCTGATACCGGGGATGGTCAGTAGCTGCTTCAACCCCGTGTCCACCGACTGGGCCAGTTCTTCCATTTCGGAGAGCAACTCCTGTTCTTGCTTTTGAAGCAGAAGGATTTGCTCAACCGTCTGCCGGATCATTAAGGCATCGGCTGCACTTTGAGCATGGCCGGCCGTTGCGGCGGCCGCCGCTTTCAATCGAGCGGCCTGTTCCGGCCCCAATCGATGTCCTTGCTTGCCGTAACTCAACGTCGCCAGCCGCCGGGCCTGTGTGATACTGGCCGCTGTCGGGTAGCGTTTCAGCAGAGTCAGAGCCTTGGCGCTTCTCAGCCTGGGAACCTGGCGGGTAAATTCGGGGAAGCTCTGATCGACCATCTGATGCAGGCGGTTGACGGTCGCGGTTAGTTGCTCGGCCAGCGTCGCCTGAAGACGCGCCATGGCACGCAGTTGCTCCTGTGTCTCCGGATCGAGATTCTGCCCTGCCGGACGGACTGCTGCCAGGTAGCGGGCGATGCACTCGGCATCCAAAGCATCGGTTTTGTGGCGTATCAGGCTCATGCGGCGATAGTATTGGGTCACTATGGGGTTTAGGACCCGACAAGTATACCCGTGACGCCGCAGTAGATGGAACAGGTTGCGCCAATAATGGCCGGTGGCTTCCATGCCGACCAAGGTGACATCTTGCTTTTCAAGTACCGCAAGAAAAGACTGAAATCCGTTTCCATCACTGAGAAAACGGCCCGATGTCAGTGGTTTGCCGGTTGAAGAAACAATCGCATAGACGTGGAAGTTTCTCCCAACATCGATCCCCACATAAGCGTCCATGATGCGCCTCCTCTGGAAAGGATTTTTCAAGCGAGGAGCCTCGTCCACCTTTGAGGATCGAACCTTGTTACCGATCAGGGCTCACGGCCCAGGATACTTTCACGACTCTCTCAAAGGGGCGAGGTGCCCACCCTGACCCCAGTGCTCATGACACAGGCTTTCGAAAAGGGCTGACCTCGCTGACAACCCTTAAAAGGTAGCAGGGTTGTCAAGATACAAGGCCTT
>NZ_PKUB01000039.1 GCF_002868845.1 Desulfuromonas sp. | reverse complement strand
TCCTTCTCCTTGCCGAAGCCGTTGAGATACATCATGCCGAGAGCGTACTGGGCCTCGCGGTAGCCCTGCTCGGCGGCCTTGCCGATCCACTTGCCGCCCATGGCGGGACTTTTCTCCATCCCCACCCCCTCGAGGTACATCATCCCCAGGTCGTACTGAGCGTTGGGAAACCCCTGCTCCGCCGCCTTGCGGAACCACATCCGGGCCAGGATGAGATTTTTCTCCACCCCCTCGCCCCGGGCGTACATGAAGGCCAGGTTCCACTGGCCGTTGGGATAGCCCGCTTCGGCCGACTTCTTGTACCAGTTGAATGCCTCTTCCTTGTTTTTTTCCGCCCCCACGCCGGTGGAATGCATGACTCCCAATTTCGCCATGGCAGAGGCATCCCCTTTCACAGCCAATTCTTTCAATTCAGAGAAACTCGTACCGGTGAAGCCGAAGGCCGTGCCGGCGGCAAAAAAAGAGCAAAGGATCAGGCCGATCAAAATACGTCGCATTAATATTCTCCCGAAAGTTGAAGATCCTATGTCCCGCCAAGGGAACAGACGGATGGGAAGGTCTCAGGGCGATGGGGCAACAAAAGTTTTCCCCGAGTCTGATCTATAAGCTCTACGATACAGGAACGCCCCGCCCCGGAGCAAGGGATTAATTCCCGGGATCAGCCCCCCGCCAGCAAGACGAGGGCCCCCACGTTGAGCAGGCCGATGAGAAAGCCGAGCAGGCCGCCGAACAGGTTGATGTACTTGAACTGCTCCTTCATCACCCCCATGAGCAGTCCCTCGACCTGAAGCAGATCGAGGGAATTGACCTTCTCCTCGACCATGCGCCGCACGTTGAGGGTTTCCACCAAGGGGGGAACCTCTTTCTTCAGCAGTTCGGCCAGCTGCCGGTAGAGGCCCTCCTCCAGTTCCTCCCGCAGATCTCCGGGGACCCGGGCCGAGAGCTTGCCGAGGGATTGACGGAAAAGCCACTGCTCCAGCTTTTCGGCCAGCACCGCCTCGAGGGCCCGCCGCGCCCCGGGAGAGCGCAGCACACCCAGAAGCCGGTCGACCAGAGCCTGGCGACTCCGCTCCAGCCCCCCCTCGGGAAGGGCCCTTTCGAGCAGCGATGCGAAAGGGCGGTCCTTGAGTCGGTCCATCCCTCCCTCGGCCAGGGCCAGGACCGATTCGGCTGCGCGCCGGCTCTGAACCGTCTCCACCGCCCGCCTGCGGACGAAACGCCGAACCCCCGCCACCTTTTCGTAGGGCACCTTCTCCAGGTAGTCGCCCAGGGAGCGGTCGAGCAGACCGTCGATGCGCTCCCGCAGCAGGGCCGCCACCTGTTCCTGAGTCTTTTCCTCGCGCAGCCAGCGGGCGATCTCGTCGCCGGCCTTGTCCAGGAACTCGGGAATGCGCTCGTAGACCTTGTCCATGTTGATGAAGCCGGCGAGCAGGCCGGAGAGACCGCCGAGGGAGTCGAGGAAGCCCTCGATCCCCTCCTTGCCCTTCTTGACCAGGCGTGTCCGGAAATCGGGGTCGTAGAGCATCCCCCCCAGTTTCTCGAGCAGGGGCGGTATTTCCTTCTCCAGCTGGGCGAGAATCACCTCGACCAGGTCTGCGGGGAGCAGTTCCCGCAGAGTGCGCCGCGAACTGACCCAGGCCTCGGTCTTGCCGTCGACGAACCGGCCGACGGCCCGGCCGACCCCCTCGGAACCGAGAAAAGAAGAGATCTTCTCGTCCATGTGCCCCCGCAGCCGGTCGTAGCGCTGGGGGTCGAGAAAGCTCTGCAGGTCCCGGCTCAGCAGCTCGTCGCCCCACTGCCGCAGGTAGTCGCGGAAACGGGTCTCGAACTCCTCGCTCTCCAGGTAGTCGAAAACGACCTTCACCGCCCGCCAGCGCAGGTAATCGACCAGGTCTCGGAAACGATTCCGGAACTCGGCCGGCACCAGGGATTCGAGAGGGCCGAGATCGCGATCGACGAACTGACCCAGTTTCTCGCTCACCGCCCCCTTGAGTTCGCGGCGAAAGCCCTCCCTGGCCAGTGCCTGGCCAACATCCTCGGAGGTGAACAAGTGGCTTCCGACCATCTCCCCCATCCTTCGGGCGAGCTCCCCCCGCTTGGAGGGAATGATCCCCGGCGTCAGGGGAACGCGCACCCCGAGAAGCCGCCAGGCCCGCAGCGGCCGAAACAGCATGCGAATGGCGATGTAGTTGGTCACATAACCGATAAGGGCGCCGAGGACCGGCGGGATCAGATAGGGAAGGTAGATTTCGATTGCAGCCATTGCGTTGCTTTCAAAGGGGATTTCAACCTTCAGCTTACAGCTTACAGGTTATGCCGGATTTATCATTCCATCTCGATCAGGGAGTGATCGCCGATGTTCATCCGGCGCGGCGAGCCGACCAGGCGTACCGAGTCGCCGAGCAGGGCCTTTTCGAGGATCATGTCGCGCACCTCGCTGTCGGCGTTGATGATGGAGTCCCTGATGATGCTCTCCTCGATGACGCTGCCGGCGGCCACCGAGACGTTGGGGCCGATGATGCAGTTGCGCACCGTCGCTCCGTAGTCGATGTGCACCGGGGCGATGAGCACCGAGTTCTCCACCTGGCCGTGGCTGTGGTGCCTGCCGTCGAGCAGGAAGCGGTTGGTCTCGAGGAGGGTCTCTGGCTTGCCGCAGTCGAGCCAGGCGTCGATCTCCGGAGCCCGGAACTTAAGCCCCTCGCCGATCATGCGCATGAAGACCGACGGCAGGTAGTACTCCCCCTTGACCGTTTCGCCCGCGGCGATCGTCTCCTCGATGAAGCGCATGAAGCCGGCCCCGTCCTTGAGGTAGTAGAGACCGACCTGGGCCAGGCGCGACACGGGAGTGTCGGGCTTCTCCACCATGTCGGCGATGTAGTCCTCCACCAGGACGTTGACGCCGAAGCGCTGGTAGTCCTCCACCTCCTTGGAGTAGATGAGGCCGTCGCAGTCGGCGCAGAGATCGGGGATGCGGGTCAGGTCGGTGACGAAGATGGTGTCGTTGAAGACCACCAGCACGTCGTCCCCCTCCCCAACCCGCGGCGCCGCCAGGGCGACGGCGTGGGCCGGTCCGAGGCGCTCCTTCTGCACCGTGTAGGTGCAGTTCAGGCCAGGGAACTTCTCGGCCATGAAGTCCTCGATCTGGCTGCCGTTCTCGTCGGTGATGAAGATGTACTCGGCGGCCTGGAGGGGCTCGAGGCGGCTGATGATGTGCTCCAGGACCGTCTTGCCCGCCACTTGGACGAGGGACTTGGCCTTGGTATGGGTGTGGGGACGCAGGCGGGTTCCCTTGCCCGCCACGGGAAGAACGATTTTCATGACATCCTCCTTGTCAAAGGCCTTGTCAGACCGATATGGATTCCGCTAGCATGCTGCAGCGACGGGCCCCTTTTGCGAAGGGGCGGATTTTCTTCTGATCATCAGCAAAGGACAGGCCCGGCCTGTCCGGGGAGTCGGCATGCGAGACCACATGGTTCGGATTCTCACCGAGGACGGCGCCCTGCGGGCGAGTGCGGCGGTCACCACCGCCCTGGTGGAGGAGACCCGCCGCCGCCAGGGCACCGACCCCACCGCCACGGTGGCGCTGGGACGCCTCGTCACCGGGGCGGCCCTGTTCGGAGGCCTGCTCAAGGGGCGCCAGCGCCTGGGCCTCTCCATCGAGGGCAACGGCCCCCTGCAGAAACTCCAGGCGGAAACCGACGCCGACGGCCACCTGCGCGCCACGGTCAAGGTCCCCTGCCCCAACCTCCCCCCCCGGGACGGGACCTTCGACGTGGCCGGCGCGATCGGCAAGGCGGGCTTCCTTCACGTGGTCAAGGACCTCGGCCTCAAGGAGCCCTACCGGGGCATGGTGCAGCTCTACCGCAGCACCATCGCCGAGGACCTCGCCTACTACCTGACCACCTCGGAGCAGACCCCCTCCACGGTGGCCCTGGGGGTCTACCTGGAGACCGAAGGAAAAGTCGCCGCCGCCGGGGGCTTCCTGGTCCAGGCCATGCCGGGGGGCGACGAATCCCGCCTGCCCCTGCTGGAGGAACGCCTCAAGGCCCTGCCGCCCATCACCGCCCTGCTCCGCGAGGGCTTCGGGCCGGAGCAGATCCTGGAACAAATTTTCGCCGGCATCCCCTTCGCTGTCAAGACAAGAACCGACCTGGCCTTTCGCTGCAGCTGCAACCGCCGCCAGGTGCTGAACCTGCTGCTGGCCCTGGGCAAGGAGGAACTCCTCCAGCTCGCCCGGCAGGCGGAACCGGCCAGCGTCACCTGCGAATACTGCAAGGAGCGCTACGCCTTCACCGCCGAAGAGCTGGAGGCCCTGGCGGTCGACTGATCCCTTCGCCCTCCCGCCCCGCCTTCGCCAGGGCCGGATGCCGCAGCAGCAGGCCGAGCAGCAGGTCGGCGGCAATTCCGTTGGCCACCCCGGTGCCGAGGGCGAACAGCAGGAAAAAGGGGAGCAGCTGCCAGAGGCCGTCGTGGCGCACGATGAGCAGCCATGCAACGAGCATCTGCCCCGCCGCGTGACCGGCGGCCCCGAGGGCCGACACCCCGACCGGCCCGATGCGGCGGCCGAACACTCCCCGCGCTCCGGTCATCAGGGCGGTCGCTGCCACCCCGCCCGAAAGGGAGAGGAAAAAGCCGGGGGAGAAGAGGTTGCCCAGGACCAGGGAGCCGACCCCGATCCGGGTCAGGTTGACCGTCCAGGCGGCCCGGCCGCCGTACAGAAAGAGCGCCGCCAGGGCCAGGATGTTGGCGAAACCGAGGCGGAACCAGGGCGCCGGCGAAGGAAGGAGCGCCTCCACCGTGTGCAGGGCCACCGCCAGGGCGGCGAAGAGGGCCAGGAAGATGCGCCGGCGGGAGGCCTCAAGGGCCTGCGGATCAGCGGCTGAGGAGGTCATAGTCGCCCCGCTCCAGGGACATTTGGCCCTCGATGCGGATCAGGAATTCGTTCGGCACGCAGGCCAGAAGCTCCCCCGCCCGGGCCACCTCCCCCATCCCCATGCAGACCTTGAGGGGACATGGGGATTCGGCCACGCAGACCGCGCCGCCGCGGATCGCCAGCACCGTCTTCCCCAGGGGGCCGGGCAACGAAACGGTCCGGTCTTCGTCCAGGGGGGCGGTGTAAACCACCTTCCCGCCCTGCTCCACCACCACCCGCCCCCCCTGCGGGCCCCGCCCCACCAGCCACAGAGAGGCGACCGCCGCCGCCAGCAGAAGAAGGACGATGGCCCGGTCAAGGAGCGTGGTCCGCTTCAGCACGGCCTTCACCGCCACGAGAGCCTCCCCTCCAGCCCAGAGGTCGCCGAGCGGCTGCCGTCTGCGGCCACGACCAGCCCTTCGACCCCCGGCCGCCCCTCCAGGAGACTCAGCCCCCGTTCGGGGCCGAGCACGAAGGCGGCCGTGGCCAGGGCGTCGGCCAGGTCCGCGCGCGGAGCGACCACGGTCACGCTCCGGCAGAGAGAGGCCGGGTAGCCGCTGTGCGGATCGAACAGATGGTGGTAGCGGATTCCGTCCCGCTCGAAATACCGCTCGTAGTCCCCCGAGGTGACCACGGCAACCCCCTCCAGGTCGAGGGTGGCGAGCAGTTCCCCCTGGCGCCGGGGATGCTGAAGGCCGATCTTCCAGGGTCTGCCGCCCTTGTCCCCCAGCAGGCGCAGGTCGCCGCCGGCGTTCACCGATGCGCTGGAGATCCCCGCCCGGCGCAGGACGTCCACGGCCCGGTCGATGGCGTATCCCTTGGCGACCCCCCCCAGGTCGACGCTGGTCTCTGAACTTTTCTTGTCTACCCGGCGCCCCTCCATCTGCAGCGCTCCAGGCCCGGCGGTAGCCAGGGCCGTTCGAACCTGTTCCCTGCTCGGAACCCGGGGGTGGTCCGACTCGATGCTCCACAGGGCCTTGAGACGGCCGAGGGCCGGGTCGAAGGCCCCCCCGCTCTCCTCGAACACCGTCAGGGCCAGTTCCAGGACCTCGGAGGTCTCCGCCGAAACCTCGAGACCCTCGGGGGCCGCCGAGAGCCGGGCGACCTCGCTGCCGGACAAGTGGGAGGACATAAGCCGCTCGATGCGGGCCATCTCTTCGAAGGCGGCCTCCACCGCCTCGTCGAGACCTCCCGGATCGGCGCCGAGGGCGGTGATCTCCACCACAGTCCCCATGAGAATGCGGCTGCGGCTGACCGTTTCGGAAATGGTCTTCGGGGTCCGCTGGAGGGCGAAGAAGGCCACCAGGGACAGCAGGAGAAGGATGAGCAGGGGGCGGGTGAAGGGCAAGAGTGACTCCTCGGCAGGCCCGGCCGCAGGGGCCGGGCCCGGGGGAACGCTCGATCAGACCTGCGCGGCGCTCGGCAGGGAGGAGGGCTCGACGATCTCGCCGATGAGGTCGTAATCCGAGGAGTCGGTGATGCGCAGCATAACGATCTCGCCGACATCGGCCTGGCCGGCGGTGATGTAGACCTGGCCGTCCACGTCGGGAGCCTGGCGGATGCTGCGCCCGCGCAGCAGCAGATCGGTCTCCTCGCTGTAGCCCTCCACCAGAACCGGCTCAGTGCGCCCGACCAGGTCGCGGTTCTTGCGGAAGGAGATTCGGTTCTGGGCCTTCATCAGCTTATGATAGCGGGTGCGCTTGGTCCGCTCCGGCACCTGCTCCTCCAGCTCCGCCGCCGAGGTCCCCTCTTCCCGGGAATAACGAAACACCCCGACGCGCTCGAAATGCCCCTCTTTGACGAACTCGTGAAGCCGGGAGAACTGCCCCTCGGTTTCTCCGGGGAAGCCGACGATAAAAGAGGTGCGCAGGGTGACGTCGGGGATGCGCCTGCGGATCCGATCAAGGAGGCTTCGGATGCCGGCCTCGTCAACGCGGCGATTCATCATGGCAAGGACCGCGTCGTCGATGTGCTGCAGGGGGATGTCGAGATAGTTGCAGATCTTCTCCTCCGAGGCCATCAGATCGAGAAGCTCGTCGCTGATGCCGTCAGGGTAGGCGTAGAGCAGGCGCAGCCAGGCCAGGCCCTCGATCTTGACCAGCTCGCGCAGCAAATCCTCGATCCGGGCCCCGTCGTCCCGGTCACTGCCATAGGCGGTGATGTCCTGGGCGATGAGGTTGATTTCCTTGACCCCGGCCGCAGCGAGGGTCCGCACCTCGTCGACCACCGAGGCGATGCTGCGCGAGCGCAGGGTCCCGCGCACCTGGGGAATGACGCAGTAAGAGCAGAGGTTGGCGCACCCCTCGGCGATCTTGACGTAGGTCGAGTAGAAGGGGGACGAGGTGACCCGGGGGGTGGTGTGATCGTAGAGGAACTCGGGCTCCCCCACGGCCTGCAGGGCCTGCGCCCCCGCCTCCACGGCATCTAGCAGCTCGACGATGCGGGGAGCGTCGCCGGTCCCCATGAACAGGTCGACCTCTGGAAGGTCCTCGGCCAGCTCCTCCCGGTAGCGCTGGGGGAGACAGCCGCACACCGCCAGCAGGCGGCAGTGCCCATTGGTCTTGTAGTCGGCCACCTCGAGGATGGTCTCCACCGACTCCTCCTTGGCCTCCTTGATGAAGGAGCAGGTGTTGACGATGATGATATCGGCCTCGGACTCGTCGACGATGATCTCGAAGCGGTCCTCGGGCAGGTGTCCGAGCATGACCTCGGCATCGACCAGGTTTTTCGGGCAGCCAAGGCTGACCAGGCAGACCTTTTGTCTTTCCAATGCGTATTCCCTTCGTAACGCCGCGGGGAGAATGGCGTGAAAACCTTCCCCACGCTTCTCTTGTCTCGATCCCGTGCGGCAAATTCCGTTTTCTAATCGACGCGGCTCGCCAGGCGGGGCCCTAGGACCTCATGTTGACAAACTGCAACTCGATGCCCAGGTCCTTTTTCTTGAGGAGTCCCATGACTTCCTGAAGGTCATCGATCTTTTTCCCGGTCACCCGCACCTGGTCCTCCATAATCTGGGCCTGCACCTTGATCTTGGTCTCCTTGACGATCTTGACGATCTCCTTGCCCTTCTCTTTGGAGACCCCCTGAACGATGGCGACCCGCTGGCGTACCGCGCCGCCGGAGGCCGGCTCCTTTTTGCCGAAATCGAGGCACTTGGGCGAGACGCTGCGCCGGACCAGCTTCCCCTTCAGCACGTCGATCATGGCGTCGAGTTTGTAATCATCGGCCCCCAAGAGCAGGATGGAGTCTTCCTCAAGGGCGATCTCGTTGTGCGTCCCCTTGAAATCATAGCGCTGGGCAATTTCCTTGCTGGTCTGGTTGACCGCGTTGTCCACCTCTTGCATATCGGCCTTCGAAACGATGTCGAAACTGGGCATGAGCTCGATCTCCCTGGGAAAATACGAAGGGCCTTTAGCGCGGCAACGCAGAGCCGCAGCGGGAAAGGCCTTGCAAAGACAGACGGATGCCTCGGGTTTCTCCGCGTTCTCGATACCTGGGTTGGCGTCTTTGTTCCGGAGGTCGCTCCGAAGAAAGGCGTTCCGAACGCGAACGGGTCCCGTCAAAAAAGAAACTTTATCACGGTAAGGTCCCGAAAGGGAAGGGGAAACCCGCCTTTACTGCATGAGGTCGGCCGGATTGAAGATCTCCACCCCCTCGGGGACCTCGAAGCGGAACCGGCTGTCGGGCAGCCCCTGGTTGGTCCGCCCCCGGGCGAACTCGATGGTGGTGCGATTGCCGCCCGGATCGAAAAGGGTCGCCGAGAGAATGGGGAAATCCGCATTTTTCGGGGAAGCGACGGCCCCCCGATCCACCACGAACATCAGGCTCTGGATAAAGGTCGAGGAAGCACGGGGTTTGAGCTCGAGAACGAAATTGCCGGCCGCATCCCGGTCGGGAACGGCCCAGGCGATGTGAAAATCCCGCTCCAGGTTGCCCAGTCCGGTCAGGAAAATGAGGGGATCGTCGGGCCGGGTCGGGGCCGCCAGGTCGATCTCAGAGCGAAGCACCTGCCGGTTTTCGGGGAGATAAACCCACATGGTGCGCCCGTCCGAGACGATCTGCTGGACCGCCGGCTGCTCGTACTCCCAGCGAAAAAGGGTCCTCGGCAGACCGTCCGTGCCGGTGCGGTCGAATTTGACCGCGACCCGCCCCCGGCCTTCCTGAAGGCGGTCGAGGGAGACGAGGTAAGCCTTCTGGAAGAAATCGGCCTCGAAGTCGGCAATCGCACTCTGCGCGGCAGCCCCTTCCCGAAAGGGGCTCTCCAGGGCGCTGACCACGGCCTCGAGACGAGGTTCAGCTGCCGCACCGGACCGGCCGGGCAGCGCCAGGGCCGAAACAATCAGAATCAGAACAAGCGCCGATGCGCGCATGGCGACTCCCGAAGCCCTAGAGGGGAAGCAATGCATGTTCCCCCCTCATCGAGCGCACCCGGACTTCTCCGCTGCCCAGGTCGAACTCCACGGTCCGTCCGTGGCGACCGCCGACGTCCTCGGCGAGCAGGGGAATGCCCAGCTCCCGGAGGGTTTCCCTGGCGGCGCGCACGTTGCGCTCGCCGATGGTCTCCTTGGCCGCGCCGTGCAGGGGCTCGAACATGTTGGCCCCGCCGACGATCCTGGCCTGCAGGCGTTCCCGCTCGGCCCCCATGACCAGAAGCTCCTCGAGCATGAGCCGCAGGGCGGCATCGACGAACTTGGTCATTCGGGTCTGCTCCATCCCCGGGCGCGGCCGGGGCAGCAGGGTGTGGGCCAGCCCGCCCACCCTGACCCGGGCATCATAGAGGACGATTCCAAGGCACGACCCGAGGCCGTAGGTCACCAGCACAGCGGGGCCTTCGGCCACCCGGTACTCGGAGATTCCCACCCGCACCTTGGAGGTCATAGATCGCCTCCCACGGCATTGATCAGGATGTGGAGCGTTTCCGGATCGGGAAGGAGAAGGAAGTGCCCCTTGACCCCGAGGTCGTCGGCACCCTCGCCGCTGAATTCGGTCTCCACCATGAGGGCCATGTCCCCGGCCATGCTCAACTCGATGAGGACGTTGTCCACGATGGCCCCCGCCATGTCGTAGGCGAGCAGGGGAATGGACGGGATGAGGGTCATGTGGAGCAGGCTGCCGAGGGCGCTGAGGTAAGCCGAAGCCAGGATATTCCCCACCTCCTTGAGGGTCGAGGCGTTGATCTCGTTCATTACCAACTCCTCGCCCTCCTGCTTGATGAGGCGCGAGAGGAGCTGGAGGGCGCTCTTCTGGGGAAAGACCAGCAGGATGTTTCCCCGGGCGTCGCCGAGGACCTGCAGGGTGACCCCGGCCACGACCCTTTCCGCCCCCCCCAGCTGTTCGGGAACCCGGGCGATGTCGACTACGGTGATCTTCGGCACCCGCAGATAAACGGTGGAGCCGATGAGCTGGGAGAGAGCCGTTGCGGCGTGCCCCATCCCGATGTTGCTGATCTCCTTGAGGGCGTCGAGCTGCCCTTCGGTCAGGCGATTGAATGACATAGGATCTTTCTCCTGGCTTTCAGGCGGCGACCTTGCGAGGCCGGGTCTCCAAAAGGGACCGGGGGTCGATAATAAAGACGACGCTTCCGTCGCCCAGGATGGTGGTTCCGGAGACCCCTCCGTGCCGGTCAAGGGGAGGGGCAAGGTTCTTGACGAAGACCTCGCGCACCCCGGCGAGGCGATCGACTGTCAGGGCGACCCGGCGCCCCCGGATTTCCGTCAGGACGAGGGGAAGGTTGCCCCGGGAGGGACGCGCCGGCAGGCCCAGAATCTTGCGCAGGGAAAGGAGCGGAACAAGGGCCTCGTCCAGGGAAACGGCCATGCCGCGGCCGGAACGCTTCACCTGACCGGGCGCCGCCTCCAGGGTGCTGATCACCTTGGTTGTGGGAATGCCGAGAAGGTGGCCGGCGCATTCGACCAGCAGGACCTGGACAATGGCCACCGACAGGGGAAACCTGAGTCGCAGTCGGGTGCCGCGCCCCGGTTGGGAGGCGATGTCGAAGGAGCCTCCGAGGCTCTCCACGGCAGACTTGACCACGTCCATACCGACACCGCGGCCGGAGGTCTGGCTGACCTCGACAGCAGTCGAGAAACCGGGCAGGCAGACCAGGCGCAGCGACGCCCGATCGGAAAGGGCGTCGGCCTGGGCCGCAGAGACCAGACCCTTTTCCAGCGCCTTGGCGCGGATAACCGCCGGGTCCATGCCCCGCCCGTTGTCCACAACCTCCAGCAGGGCCATGTCCTTCTCCCGCCGGGCCCTGACCAGAACGTCCCCGCTGCGCTCGATGCCGTGGTCCACCGCATTGCGCACCATGTGAACCAGGGGATCGGCCAGTGCCTCAAGGATGGCCCGGTCCAGCTCGACAGCTTCCCCTTCGATGCGCAGACGCACCTTCTTTCCGGTCTTGCGGCCGAGGTCCCGAACCAGGCGGGGCAGCCGCCCGGTGATGCTCTCCAGGGGCATCATGCGCACCCGCAGCACATGGTGATGAAGATTGCTGACCAGGCGGGCGAGCTGGGCGACCCCCTCGCGGACCTCCGGCCAGCTTTCATGAGCGGCGGCCGCCTGCAGAGTATAGCGGCTGGTGATCAGCTCACCGGTGAGGTTGACGAATCGATCCAGAAGGGCAGTACGCACCCGGACCGAGGGACTCAGGTCCTCCTTGCGCCGCTGGGGAGCGGGGGGCGCCTTCGGGGCCAGGGTGGCCACGGCGACCCGGGCCACATCAGGCATCGACGCCAGGGCCTTTTCTACCCGTACGCCTTCGACGCCTGCGGCCAAGCGCGCCACCAGGGTCCGGGAGGACTTCCCGGCGCTCAACTGCTCGGCGCTGGGGCGACAGGCTACGACCCGTCCCAACCCCTCGAGTTCCCGAAGGATCAGCAGGGAGCGGGCAGCGGGGGCCAGGGCGTCGGCGGCCAGTTCCACCCGCACATCCAGGCCGGCCCCGCGAGTGGACTCAGGAGAGGCGGCGGCCCGGGTCGCGCTCGCCCGCGGAGGGGGAGCTGGAGCGGCCGCCTCGACAGGAGCCTCTGCCGAGAGGTAGGCCTCCACGGAGCGTTCTTCCCGGTCGGCCTGCACATCCTCGAGCAGGCCTTCCAGCAGGTCGGAGCCCTCAAGCAGGCGGTCGATCGCCTCGGCAGGAACGACGCCCGACTTGCGGAAGCCGTCCATGAGATCTTCCATGCTGTGCGCCACGGCGGCACTCTTCTCGAAGCCCATAGAGGCCGCCATCCCCTTGATGGAATGGGCCTCGCGAAACAGGGCGTCGATACCTTCGCGGTCCCCCGGGTCCTTCTCTAGGGTCAGCAGAAGGTCTCCCATGTTCTGGAGATGTTCCTTGGCCTCGGCCAGGTACATCTCGCGGTATTTGGACATGTCCATGGGGATGCCTATCTTGCGTGTAAACGGCCTGTCCGAAACAGGGGAGATCCTGCCGCGGAGCGGCGGGCGAAAACGGCCGCCGGCCTAATTTTGCGCGACGACACGCTCCACCACGTCGAGCACCCGCTTTTCCTGAAAGGGCTTGACGATGAATTCCTTGGCCCCGGCCTGCACCGCCTCGACCACCAGGGACTCCTGGCCGAGGGCACTGCACATGACCACGCAAGCCTCGGGGTTCTCCTTGGTGATCTCCTGAAGAGCCTCGATACCGCTCTTGATGGGCATGACGATGTCCATGGTGACAAGGGCGGGCCGGAGTTCCCGGTACCTCTCCACCGCTTCCACGCCGTTGGAAGCCTCGCCGACCACCTCATAGCCGGCGCGAACGAAAATGTCCTTCAGCATGTTGCGCATGAAAAGGGCATCGTCAACAATCAAAATCCGAATCCCCATCTTTACCTCCCGTAATTCATTCAAGCCTGTTCCAGGCCAGCAATCAGCTTGGCCGGGTCGAGCAGGTTGATGGGCTGCTCTTCCCGAACGAATACCGCACGGATAAACATTCCCTCCGACCGTTCCTCGGAGGCCGGCTGAAGAGCCTCGGCATCGAGGGGCACGATCCTCTGCACCGCCTCCACGGCGAGGGCCAGAGCGCCCAGCTGGAGAGAGAGGACAATGACCCTGTGGTCCCTGCCCTGCCCCGGCCGGGCCAGCCAGACCCCCAGGTCGAGAACCGGCACGACGTTGCCGTGGAAATTGATCGCCCCGGAGTAGTGGCCTGCGGCCCGGGGGATGTAGTATAGGGGAGGGGCCTCGACGAGTTCCTGGATGTCGGTGACCTCCAGGCCGTAGAGGGCACCCCCCTGGCGAAAGACCAGAACCTGGTTCATGCCTCGCTCTTCTCGCCACCGAGTTGGAATTTGCTGACCACGTTCAGCAGGTCCTCCGCCAAAGCCGAGAGGTCCCCGGCCGACTGGGCCATCTCCTCCATGGAGGCCGACTGCTGCTCGGTGGCCGCGGAGACCTGCTGGGTGGCGGCGGCGTTGTCCGTGACCACCCGCGAGATCTCCTCGATGGCGGCCACCATATTCCGGGCCCCCTCGGTCTGCGTGTCCGAAAGCTCGGCTATGCTGGTGGCCTTGGTCCGGGTGAGATTGGCGTTCTGAATAATCTCTTCGAATGCGCTCCCGGTGGTGTCGACGGCCTCCCGTCCGGAACCGATCTCCTGAATGCTCTCCTGAATCGAGACCTGGACCTGCTGGCTCTCCTCGCGAATCGACTCCACCAGATCTGTGATCTCCCCGGCCGACTCACCGGCCGAGTCTGCGAGCTTGCTGATCTCCTCGGCCACCACGGCGAAGCCGCGTCCGTACTCGCCGGCCCGGGCCGCCTCGATGGTGGCGTTCATGGCCAGGAGGTTCGTCTTCTGGGCAATGCCGGTGATGACGTCGACAATCTTGCCGATTTTTTGTACCTGACCCCCGAAAGAAGCCATCTGCTTTCCGTTCCTCTCCACCCCGTCGAGGACCTGGTTCATTTTCTTCATGGTGGCCCCGGCCATCTCCCCGCCGTGCTGGGCGACCCGGGCGGTATCGCTCGCAGAAGCGGCGAGCTTGTGGGCCGAGGCGGCGATGAGATCGATCGAGACGGCCATCTCCTTGATGAACTGGGAGGACTTCTCCACCATCTCGGCCTGGGTCTCCGCCCCCTCGCTGATCTGCTCGACGGTCTTGGTCACATCCTGGGTGGAAGCGCTCATCTGCTGGGAGGTGGCGGAAAGCCCCTGGGACGACTCGGCGACCTTCACCGAAGAGGAGCGGATGTAGCCGACCAGCTCCCGCAGGCTGTCCACCACCCGGTTCAGGGAGCCGGCCAGATCGGCCGTCTCGTCCACGAGCAGGCTCTCGCGCAGACGGACGTTGCGGGTCAGGTCGCCGTGGCTGAGCCGCTCGGCGGCCTCGGTGAGGATCCTGATATTGGCGGTAAAGGCCTTGGAGAAGACCCAGCCGAGTACCAGGCCCACGAGAATCGCGCAGGCCACCGTGAAGAGCTGCTGCCAGTCGGCAGGAATCCCCAGATAGGGGACCAGGACATTGACCAGCACGATCGAGCCCACCACGATGATGAAGCCCATAATGAATTTGTAACTGATTTCCACACGCATCGACCCGCTCCTTGAAAAAGTCAGACCTGCCAGGCTTCAAATGCAGCGACCGGCCCCCGCTCCGGGACTCAGCAGCGCCGGTAGATCCTCTCCGCAGGACTCTCGACGAGAAACCTCTGACGGGCCTCCCCCAGCAGAGTCTCGGCCTTGCCGAGGACCAGGTAGCCGCCGCTGGGCAGGGCATCGCCAAGACGGCACAATATCCTCTCCTGCGCCTCCCGGGAGAAGTAGATGAGCACGTTGCGGCACAACACGAGCTCGGCCCCGGGGTAGGCTTCCGAACTCAACAGGTCGTGAGACCGGAACGCCACCTTGGCGCGGATCTCCTCTGCCAGCCGGTAGCTGCTGCCGCGGGGAACGAAATAGCGCTCTTTGAGCGCCGGCGGCACCTCGCCCAGCCGCCCTGAATCGAATACCCCCTCCCGGGCCCGCTCCAAGATCGCCGCGCTGACATCCGTGGCCAGAATGGAGACATCGGCCTCCGGGCGGGACAGTCCCTCGAGCAGCAGGGCCAGGGAATAGGGCTCCTCCCCGCTGGAACAACCGACACTCCAGAGGCGCAAGGCGGCCTGCCCCAGTCGCCGGGACCGGTCGAAAAGCTCGGGCAGAACCCTCGTCTCAAGCGCGGCGAAGGTCGAAGGGTTCCGGAAAAAGTGGGAGACGTGCACGGTCAGCGCCCCCAGCAGGGCATCCAGCTCCGCTTCGTCCTTTACCAGCAGTTCCAGGTAGGGGCCGGCCTGGTGAAACCCCCGGGCCCGCACCCGCTTTGCGACCCGGCGCTTGACGCCCCGGTCCTTGTACTGGGACAGGTCAAACCCCCTGCGGGCCACGAGCAGGTCGCGCAGCGCGGCGAACTGCTCCTCGGGGAAGCAGCTGCCCACGAATGGGACCGGTCTCACATCGCCGTGCTGTTCCTGCGCCACTGCAGTCATGTCCCGTCCCTTCAGCAAACATCGACCCAACGGCCCCGGAGAATCTTGTCGCGGACCGGAAGGGCCGCTCCCCTACTTCCGGCCAAAGTGGTTGAAGCCGCCGCGCGTCGGCCGCCGAACCGCTCCCTGGCGATCCTGGACGGTCAGCCCGTCATTAGCCAGCCCCACGCTCCCCACCCGGGTCAGGGGCAGGCCCGCCTCCCGGGCCAGTCCTGAGATCCCCGCCTCCCGGTCCGGGGGAACGGTGAACAACAGTTCGTAGTCCTCCCCGCCGGCCAGGGCCAGCTCCAGAAGGGCCGGATCCCTTTCGCTGGCGCGGCGGAAGGGCTCGGAGAGGGGCAGGGCCGCCTCGTCCACCCGGGCCCCGACCTTGGAGGCCTCCAGGATGTGCCCCAGATCGGCGAGCAGCCCGTCGGACAGGTCGATCATCGCCGTGGGCAGGCCGGCCCGCGCCAGGGCCCGGCCCAGACCGACCCGCGCCTCGGGATCGTGGTGGCGTCGGGCCAGGTGGGGATCGGGGGAGCACTCGTCCTGCAGCAGGCGCAGGGCCAGGGCGCTGTCCCCCAGGGTTCCCGAAACGTAGACGGCATCCCCGGGCCGGGCGCCCTCCCGGCCGACCAGCTCCCCTTCGGGAACCGATCCCTCCGCAGTGACGGAGATCAACAGCGGCCCCGGCGACCGGCAGGTGTCGCCTCCCGCGAGGCAGGCGCCGTACCGGGCGGCACTCTCCAGAAATCCCGCCATGAAGGCGTCCAGCTCCTCCACCTCCATCTCCCGGGGAATCCCCAGGCCGAGAAAGAGATGCCGCGGGGTGCCGCCCATGGCGGCGACGTCGCTCACGTTCACCGCCACGCTCTTGCGCCCGAGCAACCGCAGGTCGGTCCACTGACGGCGGAAGTGAACCTCCTCGATAAGCATGTCGGTGGTCGTCAGGAGCAACTCCCCCGGCGGAAGCTCGAGGGCCGCGCAGTCGTCACCGATGCCGCAGCGCACCCCGCTGCCGGCCGGGACCGAATCCCGCAGCCGCTCGATAAAGCAGAACTCTCCCAGGTCGGAGAGCTTCATTCCACGCCTTCGAGGGCCGCGCAGAGCACCTCCTCCATGCTTTTCGCCACCACGAAGCGCAGCTTCTTGCGCAGGTGCGCCGGAATCTCCTCCAAGTCCTTGGCGTTGCGGTGGGGAACGATGATCGTATTTATATGGGCCCGCAGCGCCGCCAAGGTCTTCTCCTTGAGCCCCCCCACCGGCAGCACCTTGCCGCGCAGGGTGATCTCGCCGGTCATGGCCACGTCCTTACTGACCCGGCGGCCGGAAAGGGCCGAGATAAGGGCTACCGCCATGGTGACCCCGGCGCTCGGGCCGTCCTTGGGGATGGCCCCCGCAGGAACGTGGATGTGGACGTCCCGTTCTTCGAAAAAGCCGGGGTCGATCCCGAGTTCTCCGGCATGGGCCCGGGCGTAGGAGAGGGCGGCCTGAGCGCTCTCCTTCATGACCTCCCCCAGGTGCCCGGTAAGGGTCAGGTCCCCCTTGCCCTTCATGGTATTGACCTCGACGTAGAGGACCTCGCCACCCACCTCGGTCCAGGCCAGGCCGGTGGCGACCCCCACCTCGCTCTCCAGGCGTTCCTCCTCGGGCAGGTAACGCACGGGTCCAAGGAAGCGCTCCACCGCGGCCTCGGTGACCAGCACCGGCCGTTTCTTGCCCTCGCCGAAGCGCCGGGCCACCTTGCGGCAAATGCTGCCGATCTCCCGCTCCAGGTTGCGCAAGCCGGCCTCGGCGGTGTAGCCGGCAACCAGCTTGAGAAGGGCGGTTCCGGAGAAGCGCACCTGTCCCTCCTTGAGACCGTTTTCCTGAATCTGCCGCGGAACCAGAAAGCGCCGGGCGATGTGCAGCTTCTCCTCGGCGGTGTAGCCCGAGAGCCGGATGACCTCGAGGCGGTCCTTGAGGGCCGAGGGGACCGGATCCATGATGTTGGCGGTGGCGATGAACAGAACCCGGGAGAGGTCGAAGGGGAGGTTGATGTAGTGGTCGGAGAAAGCGTGGTTCTGCTCGGGGTCGAGCAGCTCCAGCAGCGCCGCCGAGGGGTCGCCGCGGAAATCGGCCCCGACCTTGTCCAGCTCGTCGAGCATGAAGACCGGGTTGTTGGTGCCGGCTTGTTTCATGCCCTGAAGGATGCGCCCGGGCAGGGCGCCCACGTAGGTGCGGCGGTGCCCCCGGATCTCCGCCTCGTCGCGCACCCCGCCGAGGGAAATGCGCACGAACTTGCGCCCCAGGGCCCGGGCGATCGACTTGCCCAGGCTCGTCTTGCCCACCCCGGGCGGGCCGACGAAGCAGAGCACCGGCCCCTTCGGCTCCCGTTTCAGCTTGCGCACGGCGAGAAATTCCAGAATCCGGTCCTTGACCTTCTCCAGGTTGTAATGGTCCTCGTCGAGAACGGCCTTGGCCTTTTTCAGGTCGAGATTGTCGCGGGTTACCCGGCCCCAGGGCAGATCCACCAGCCAGTCCAGGTAGGTGCGCAGCATGGAATACTCGGCCGCCTCGTGGTGCATGCTCTCGAGGCGCCGCAGCTGCTTCTCGGCATCGGCCAGGGCCTCCTCCGGAAGCCTGGCGTCCTTGAGTTTGAGGCGCAGCTCGGCCACGTCCTCGGCCCGCGGATCGCTCTCTCCCAACTCGGCCTGAATGGCTCGCAGCTGCTCGCGCAGGAAATACTCGCGCTGGGTCTTGCCCATCTCCTCCTGGGCCTGGGTCTGGATGCGGCTCTGAACCGCTGTCAGTTCAAGCTCCTTGGCCAGCATGTCCTTGACCCGCCGCAGGCGCTCCACGGGGTCAAAAAGTTCGAGCATTTCCTGGGCGTCGGCGACCTTGAGACCGATGTTGCTCGCAACAAGGTCCGCCAGGCCGCCCGGTTCCTCGATATTCTCCACCACGACCATGACCTCGGGGGAGATCGCCTTGCCCATATTGACCAGCTGAGCGAGCTGGTCGTGCACGGTGCGCATGAGAGCCTCGGTCTCCAGGGGCAGCTCGGCCTGACCGGGCTCGTCAAGGCGCTCGACCCGGACATGGAAGAAGGGCTCCCGGGAGAGAAATTCGGCAAGGCGCGCCTTGCCGAGTCCCTGGACCAGAACCTTCAGCCGGCCGTCGGGGAGCTTGAGCATGCGCATGATCATGGCCACGGTGCCGACCCGATAGATGTCCTCGGGTTCCGGCTCTTCCTCGGCCAGCTCCTTCTGGGAAGCCAGGAAGATAAGACGGTCACGGGACAGGGCCGCATCGACCGCCGCGACCGATTTTTCGCGCCCCACAAAGAGGGGGAGGATCATGTAGGGGAATATGACAACGTCCCGAACGGGAAGGAGAGGGATCTCCTCGGGGATGTGCGGCTCTCTCTTCTCGATAGATTGGTCCAAGCCTGGCTCCGAAAGCTGAGGTGAACCTGCCGACTAGCTTCGTTGCCAAAAATACATAAATATCAAATAAATGTCCAGCGGGTTGTGGCCGCGCTAATCATTGCAAGCGATTTGAAACGTAAAACGTTCCTCCCGCCACGAGCCGTGGTTTTTCGCGTAGCTCCTCTCGGTGAATTCCACCCGGCCTTCCCGGCCGACCAGCAACACGGAGCTGGAGCGGGTGCCGTAATCGGGGCCGGCGATGAACCGGGAGGAGAGAATGCGCTCCCACTCCGGGCCGAACCCCGTATCGGGCAGCTCGGCATCGGCGACCCGGGTGGTGTCGGCGAGCAGGGCGAAGAGGGCCTCCGGGTCCGGTGTCCCGTCCAGAGCAGCGGCCAGGGCGACCTTGCCCCCCGCCACCTTGGGCCAGGGGGTGTCGAGCAGATGATTGCTCAGTCCGTAAAGCCCCGGCGGAAGGCGGCGGACGCGCCCCTGGCGGTTGGAATAGTACCAGAGCCCCTCACCATCGCCGGCCAGCAGGTTGAACCCCTTGTATTCAGCACCGCGGCGGGCCACCCGCCGCAGGTAGTCCCCGGGCGGCTCTTCCCCCAGAAGGTAGTCGCTCACCAGCAGGCCGCGGGACGTGCCGCCCTCCTGAAGCTCGCCCCGGTCCCGGAAATTGGTCACCGCCGCCAGCCGTCCGCAGCGGGTGATGCCGAACCAACTCCCGCCGCCCTGCAGGTCCCGCCCCGAAAGAACCCCCGGCGCCTCTTCCCAGAAGGCGGCCGGGGCGGTGGGCCGGGCGAAGAACTCGTCGCGGTTGGCCGCCATGACAAGGCGATTATCGGGATGCTGGTTGTAGGAAAAGAGGATAAGGCACATGTTGCGAAGATCTCCACGGAGCGCTTGCCCTGCTGCTTCCCACCCTCTCAGATCAGGAAGGGAATTTCAACCCAAAGAAAAAGGGGCGGCCCCGGCGGGGCTGCCCCTTTTCAGTCATCACTTTTAAAAACAGACCCTACATCCGCGGCCCGGCCTGAGTGAAGTCGAAGTCGTCGCCGTCCTGGATGTACTTCTTGAAGTTCTCGATGAACATCCCGGCAAGCTTGTTGGCGGTCGCGTCGAAGTCCTCTTTGTCGGTCCAGGCGTTGCGCGGGTTGAGCAGGGCGCTGTCGACACCGGGCAGCTCCTTCGGGATGTTCAAGCGGAACCAGCGGGTCTGGTCAAACTCGGCGTTCTCGATGCTGCCGTCGAGGATGGCGTTGACGCAGGCCCGGGTCGCCTTGATGCTCATCCGCTTGCCGACGCCGTAGCCGCCGCCGGCCCAGCCGGTGTTGACCAGGTAGGCGTTGACCCCGTGCTTCTCCATCTTCTCGCCGAGGAGCTTGGCGTAGGCGGTGGGGTGCAGGGGGAGGAAGGCCTCGCCGAAGCAGGCGGAGAAGGTCGCCGAAGGCTCGGTGACACCGCGCTCGGTCCCGGCGACCTTGGCGGTGTAGCCGGAGAGGAAGTAGTACATTGCCTGCTCGCGGGTCAGCTTGCTGACCGGGGGCAACACACCGAAGGCGTCGCAGGTGAGGAAGATGATGTTCTTCGGATGATCCGCCTTCAGGGACGGCTCGTGGTTCTCGATGTGCTCGATGGGATAGGAGACGCGGGTGTTCTCGGTCTTGGAATCGTCGTCAAAGTCGATGATTCCCTTGTCGCAGGCGACGACGTTCTCGAGCAGCGCGTCGCGCTGGATCGCCTGGTAGATCTCCGGCTCGCTCTCCTGGCTCAGGTTGATGGTCTTGGCGTAGCAGCCCCCCTCGAAGTTGAAGATGCCGTCGTCGTCCCAGCCGTGCTCGTCGTCGCCGATGAGTTTGCGGGAGGCGTCGGTGGAGAGGGTCGTCTTGCCGGTACCGGAAAGGCCGAAGAAGAGGCATACGTCTCCGGCGGCGCCGACGTTGGCCGAGCAGTGCATGGAGAGGATCCCCTGCAGCGGCAGCCAGTAGTTCATCATGGTGAAGATGCCCTTCTTCATCTCCCCGCCGTACCAGGTGCCGCCGATGATCGCCACGTTCTTCTCGATGTTGAAAATGACGAAAACCTCGGAGTTGAGACCGTGGCGCTCCCAGTCCTTGTTGCTCAGGTTGCTGGCGTTGTAGACGGTGAAGCCGGGGGCGAACCCCTCCAGGTCCTGCTCGCCGGGGCGAATGAACATGTTCTTGACGAAGTGGGACTGCCAGCCGAACTCGGTGACGAAACGCACCGACTTGCGGGTCTTCTCATTGGAACCGCAGAAGCCATCGGTGACATAGAGGTCCTTGCCCGAGAGGTAGTCGGTCACCTCGGCGTAGAGCTCGTCGAAGACCTCGGGAGCCACAGCCTTGTTGATCTTGCCCCAGGCGATGTTCTCGAAGGAGGGCAACTGGTGGACGAAGTACTTGTCTTTGGGGGAGCGACCGGTGAACTTGCCGGTGTCGACCATCATGGTGCCGTTGTCCGACACCTGGCCCTCGCTGTTTTTGGTCTCATGCTCGAAAAGCTCATCGTAACTCAGGTTGTGATAGAGCTTGCCGACACTTTTCAGGCCGAGCATTGCCGCATCCAGTTCCACCGTTTTCGACATGTCCTTCTCCTTCCGTGCTGTCGAATCCTGCATTATTGCGCCCCGTGCCGCCGGGAAAGACGCCCTCCGCAGGGATCCTCCCGACCGTTTCATTGGCGCTTCATAAAACCGCCCGCTTCCGCGGATTCTTCCAGGAAACGGCCAAACCCGATCCCACATGTTTCCCGTTTTCCCATATTTAGAAAAAAGGGACGCCGTTTCATCCAGCGCCCCTTGTAACAAATTTATCCAAAATAAAAAATGAAAAAGTGTGAATAAAAACACCCCTCCATTCGGAAGGGGTTTTTTTACTGTTAAATTTCCATTTTCGCCTAAGACTCTCCTCCGCTTCGCCCGAGCAGATAGGCGACGATCTGCCAAATCTGCTCCTCGGAAAAGTGGGGCCCCCAGGCGGGCATCACCGATCCGCGGGAGCGGTAAGGCTCGGCGGTCTTGCCGACCTCGATGCGCCAGAACAGATAGGCGGGATCGAGGCGACGATAACGACTTTCCCGGAAAGAGGAGGCGGGGGGCAGGAAGAAATCGGCGCGGGAGCTGCGCCCCTCTGCGGGGCTGCCATGACAGACGGCGCAGTGGCGGGCAAAGAGCCCCGCCCCGGCGGCCCGGCTGCCCGGATCGGTCAGGAGAGCTGCGGGAGGCTCCCGGCGGGGGAAGGAGGGGGAGTCGCTGCAGGCGGAAAGGAAGAAGAGCATGCCGGCGGCCAGAAGGGCAAGGCGCATGGTCTCACCCGGCGAAGAAAGGGAAGCGCACCGATCGGTCCCGGGAAGAGCGCCGCCCGGTGGCCGGACGCGGCGCCAAGCCCCACCCGGCCACTTCCCCGAGAATCCCTTCGAGCAGGGAATCGAGGGCTGCGGCCACGGGCGGGGTCAGCTTCAGACCGACCTCCACTTAGCGTGGCTGGACCCCCCAGACCACCAGCTCCCCGGGCAGGTGCCCGCGCAGCTCGGCCAGAGCAAGCAGATCCTGAGCCCCCATCTGGTGCACCGACAACTTGCTGGCCAGGGCCCGCGGCACCTCCTCCCCGGCCAACCGGAAGACCGCCCCCGGCTTGGCCCCCATCTGCAGAGCATCGACCAGCAGCAGCCGGTCCACCCCCTCCAGGAGGGGCAGCAGATCGAGTCCGAGGGTTCCGCCGTCCACGACTCTCACCCCGGCAGGAAAGCGGTACCGGCTTTGCAGTTCTTCGACCGCCAGCACCCCGAGGGCGTCATCGGTCATCAGGGCATTACCGAGGCCGAGTATCAGCGCCCTCACGAGAGGTCCTCCGGCTCGATGTACTTGTAACCGCCGAAAATGCTGCTCATGGTGCCGTTCATCTCCTTCACGTCCATCAGCCAGGCGCTGTAGACGTGGTTAATGGCGAAACCTGTCAGCAGCCACATCACCAGATGATGGACCAGACGCAGGTTCTGGGAATCGAAGCTGACCAGCAGCCACCCGAGCGTGCCGTCCCAGAATCCGCCCGGGGCGAACTGGCCGTAGAGGGCGAAGCCGGTCACGATCTGGACCACGAAGAGGGTGAAGACCGCGGCGTAGGCCAGCACTGCAAGGGGGTTATGGCCGACCTCGTAGGGGATGGTCCGGCCGGTGAAGGTGTAGTAACGGAAGAATTTCAAGGCCCTGCCCCGTCCCTCCCTGGTGAACCAGGAGGTGTACATCCTCCAGGAAGAGTCGTGGTTTCCGGCGAAGAACCAGTAGTACCTGACCAGCACCGAGACGAGGAAGAGGTAGGCGAAAGTGAAGTGGACAAAGCGGACCCAGCCCATGACGAAGGCCGCCGAGCCGGCACCGCCAATAAAGGGATGTCCGATGTAGAAGCCTGTGAGGGACAGCACCACCACGCACAGAGCGTTGACCCAGTGGGTCAGGCGGACCGGAAGTTCCCAGACATAGCGTATTTCCATGGCGTCCCTCCTTGCTCTAAAGAGCCCGAACCCGGACGATTTCCGAGCCGGTCCCGTCCAGGACGTGGACCGCGCAGGCCAGGCAGGGGTCGAAGGAATGGATCGTGCGCAGGATTTCCACCGGCTTTTCCGGGTCGGCCACAGGGGTGCCGACCAGGGCGGCCTCGTAAGGGCCCATCTGCCCCAGGGCGTCGCGCGGACCGGCGTTCCAGGTGGAGGGGACCACGGCCTGATAGTTGGCGATGGCCCCATTTTCGATGCGGACCCAATGGCCGAGGGCCCCGCGGGGGGCCTCGTGAAAACCGAAGCCCTGGGCCTCGGCAGGCCATGTGGAAGGATCCCACCGGTCGCCGTTGTGCACTTCGAGAATGCCCCGGCCCATGTTGTCCGCCAGTCCGTTGAGCCACTCTTCTGCCTTGCCCGAAAGGAGCAGGGTCTCGATGCCCCGGGCGGCGGTGCGGCCGAGGGTGGAGAAGAGGGCCTCGGGGCCGACCCCCAGCTTGCCGAGGACGAAATTGACCGTCTGCTGGACCTCGGGATGCCCCTTGGCGTAGGCGATGACCATGCGCGCCAGGGGACCGACCTCCATCGGTTGGTCCAGGTAGCGGGGCGATTTGACCCAGGAGTACTTCTGGTCGGTATCGAGATGCTCGTAGGGTGGTTTTGGGCCGGTGTACTTGGGGCTGGTCTCTCCGTCGAAGGGATGCAACCCCTTGTCGTCCCCCTGGTCGTAGGTGTACCACGAGTGGGTCACGTATTCGGTGATCTTGGCCGGGTCCATCTCCATGACGTTGGCCAGGTCCTTGCCCATGACCACCCCGCGGGGGAAGTAGAGGTTCTCCGAAGCGCCGCCATTGTCCATGGGGAAGTCGCCGTAGGCGAGGAAGTTGCCGACCCCGCCGCCGATGCCGGCCCACTCCTTGTAAAAGGAGGCCACCGCCAGCAGGTCGGGGATGTAGACCTGCTCGACGAACCTGTGGGCCTTGCGCAGCAGTTTGCGGATCAGGGCGAGCTTGTCGGCGTTGAGGGCGTTCTGGCTGTCGGGATCGACGGGGATCGCCATCCCCCCGACGAGGAAGGTCTGGGGATGGGGGTTCTTGGCGCCGAGGATGGCGTGGACCTTGATCACGTCCTTCTGCCATTCGAGGGCCTCGAGGTAGTGGGCCACCGCCATCAGGTTGGCCTCGGGCGGCAGCTTGTAGGCGCTGTGCCCCCAGTAGGCGTTCTGAAAGGGGCCGAGGCGGCCGGTGCCGACAAAGGCGCCGATCCTCTCCTGGACCGTCTTGAAATAGGCGGCGCTCGACTTGGGCCAGTCCGACAGGGACTGGGCCAGCTTGGCGGTGGCGGCCGGGTCGGCCTTGAGAGCCCCGGTGATGTCCACCCAGTCGAGAGCGTGCAGGTGGTAGAAGTGGATGACGTGGTCCTGTACGTTCTGGCTGGCCATGATCAGGTTGCGGATCAGGCGGGCGTTGTCGGGAATCTGGATCTTGAGGGCGTCCTCGACGCAACGGATGCTCGCCATGGAGTGGACCGTCGTGCAGACCCCGCAGAAACGCTGGGTGAAGTGGTGAGCGTCGCGCGGGTCGCGCCCCTTGAGGATGGTTTCGATGCCGCGGAAGGCGGTGGAGGAGCTCCAGGCCGCGGCGATCTTGCCCCCCTCTATCTGGGCCTCGATGCGCAGGTGGCCCTCAATACGGGTAATCGGATCGACAACAATCTTCTTGGCCATGGGCTAGTCCTCCTTGATCACTTTATCAGCTTCGACCTTATCCCCCTTGCGGAAGGCGCTCGCCACCCCGTGGGCCCCGAAGGCCAGGGCGGTGGCCGCCGCCAGGCCGAGGCCGATCTTGTCGGCGGTGGCCTCGACGCCGAAACCGGGCACATTGGGAAGGCGCCGGTAGAAGGGACTCATGGTGTCCCAGAAGCCGGGCTCCGAGCAGCCGATGCAGCCGTGGCCGGCCATGACCGGCCAGCTCTGCCCCTCGTTGTAACGCACCGACGGGCAGTTGTGGAAGGTCTCGGGACCCTTGCAGCCGAGCTTGTACAGGCAGTAGCCCTTGCGGTGCCCCTCGTCGCCGAAACCCTCGGCGTACTGGCCGGCGTCGAAGTGGATGCGCCGCTCGCAGTTGTCGTGGATGCGCTTGCCGTAGGCGAAGAGAGGGCGGCCCAGGCGGTCGGTGGCGGGGAGCCTGCCGAAGGTGAGGAAGTGGACGATGACCGCCGTCAGGTTCTGGGCGTTGACCGGGCAGCCCGGCATGTTGAGCACCGTCGCCCCGGGCACCGCCTCGGCGATGGAGACCGCCCCGGTGGGATTGGGCGCCGCGGCCGGCACCCCCCCGAAGGAGGCACAGCTGCCCACGGCGATCGTGGCGGCGGCGTTGCCGCACACCTTGCGCGCGACCTCGAGGGCGCTCTCGCCGGCGATGGTGCAATAGGCCCCTCCCTCGCCGGTCGGCACCGAACCGTCCACCAGGACCAGGTACTGCCCCTTGTACTTCTCCACCGCCCGGTTCTTGGCTTCTTCGGCCTGGTGGCCGGCGGCGGCCATCACTGTCTCGATGTATTCCACCGAGAGGTGGTCGAGGATCAGCTCGGCCGCGGTCGGCTGGTTGCCCCGCAGCAGGGCTTCGGTGTCCCCGGTGCAGGCCTGGAACTCGAGCCAGATGACCGGTATCCGCGTGTCCTCGAGGGCCTGGGCGATGCGGGGCACGAAGGTCGCCGGCAGGGCCAGGGTAGCGGTCATCGCGCTGCAGAACTTGAGAAAATCCCGACGACTGACCCCTTTGGCCTCCCAGCTCTCCAGGATTCCTTCAGGCACCGAAGCCTGATCGGACGGGTGGTGGTCCTTCATAGATCTGACCTCCTTTCCGCAAGGCAGAATGACAAACAAACGGTATTATGTTTTTATTTTAAGGCCGAAAAGGAAGAACTTGGCCATATCCCAAGAAAATAATAACATTGTTTTATTATTTTGACGCCCCTCTGTCAAGAAATCCACCTGTGGTTTCGTATACTTTGGGAAGAGGGGTTTTACGGATCCCTTCCGCATGTGCTATTCATTATAGGTTCCAAACCGGCTTAAGCAAGCGACCGGGGACAAATTCCGCCTCCGCCGCCACCCCGAAAAGGACAACCGCGCCATGCCCCTGCACGACATCAGCGTCCCCCTCTCCCCCGCCCTCCCCCGCTATCCGGGGGATCCCCCCTTCGAAAGGATGGAGGAAACGGTCCCGGGTACGCCAGAGAGTTTCCGCCTCAGCCGGCTGCGCCTGGGTAGCCACGCCGGCACCCACCTCGACGCCCCCGCCCACCTGCTGGGGGAGGAGGGAACCGTCGGAGACATTCCCCTGGAGACCCTCGTCGGGCCGTGCATGGTGGTGGACCTGGCCCACCGCCGGGGGGACATCAGGGGAGAAGAACTGAGAAAACTCAAGCTGAAGGGCCAGGGCCGCCTCCTGCTGCGCACCCGCAACTCCCTGCTCTGGTCCCGGTCCGACTTCAGCGAGGACTACGACGGCCTGACCCCGGACGGGGCCGCCTACCTGGTAGAGATCGGGGTCCGGTTGGTGGGCATCGACTACCTCTCGATCGAGCCCTTCCGCTCCACCGGGGCGGTGCACCGGACCCTCCTGGAGGCCGGCGTGACCGTGCTCGAGGGGCTCAACCTGTCCGGGGTGAAACGGGGCCCTTACGAGCTGATCTGCCTGCCGCTGCGTCTCGACGGCGCCGAGGGCGCTCCCTGCCGGGCCGTTCTGCGCGCCCCCGAAGCGCCGCCCACTCGCGAAGAGCACCACACCCGCTGGCCGCGCTAGGAACAAAAGGAGATTTCGGGCATGAGCGAAACGTCTAGCAAGGCCGGCCTCAAGTTCGCCCTGCTGATCCTGTTTCTGGCCGCTCTGGTGGCGCTGGCCAAGTTCACCGGCGTCGGCAGCTACCTGTCCCAGGAGCAGCTCGGCCGCTTCCTGGAGCAGGCGGGCTTCTGGGCGCCGCTGATCTACATCGTGCTCTACATCGTCTTCACCGTCTTCGCCTTCCCGGGGGTGGTCCTCACCATCGCCGGGGCCCTGGCCTTCGGCGCCCTGCCCGCCACCCTCTACATCGTCGCCGGCGCCACGATCGGCGCCTGCGGCTGTTTTCTCATGGCCCGCACCCTGGGCCGGGACTTCGTGGCCCGCTTCCTGCGGGGGGGCAAACTCAAGGATTTCGACGAGAGCATCGAAAAGCACGGTCTCAAGATCCTCTTCATCATGCGCCTGATCCCCCTCTTCCCCTTCAACGGCATCAACTTCGGAGCGGGCCTCTCCAAGGTCAGCTTCCGGTACTACTTCATCTCCACCGCCCTCGGGATCATTCCGGGCACCTTTGCCTACTGCTACCTCACCGAAGCGACTCAGAAGGCCGCGGGGGGGGGATGGCGGGCCTTCCTCACCCCCGACTTCCTTCTGCCCCTCGGGCTTTTCCTGGTCATGGTGGTCGTACTGCCCCTGGTCTACAAAAAGATGCGCAAAGGCAAGGAAGGGCCCTGAAAAACACACCCCCGACAATGGTGCTATACTGAAATCAGGGAGGCAAACCTCCAGCCAGAAAAGGGTGATAAGAATGCGAAAAGACACCAAATTTGGAATCAGCGACAAGCGCGGCCGCGCCCAGACCAGCAGCGACCCCTACCTGCCCGAGGAAGGCCTGAAAGAGACCTCCGTCTGCGGCAGCTGCCAGTCCGTCTACCGCAACAAACGCTGGTACACAGACCCGGCGGGATTCGAAGAAGCCAGGAAGAGCAAAGACGTGGGCTGGGTCACCTGCCCCGCCTGCCGCAAGGTCGCCGAGCACTATCCCGAGGGGATCGTCACCCTGCGCGGCAGCTACCTGTGGGAACATGAGGAGGAGATCCGCAACATTCTCAAGAACGAGGAGAGCAAAGCCAGGGCCAAAAACCCCCTGGAGCGGATCATCAGCGTCGACCGGCAGGGGGACGACCTTTGCATCGAGACGACCGAGCAGAAGTTGGCCGAACACCTCGGCAGGGCTCTGCACAAGGCCCACCAGGGGGATCTGCGGGTATCCTGGACCGATGAGCACTCGGTCTGCAGGGTGACGTGGGAACGAAGGGCCTAAACCGACCCCGGGGCCGATGCTGCGCCGCGGGCGTGAAGAGGGAAGTCCGTGGCGAGCTACCGGCTGCTGGAACACACTGCCGACATGGGAATCGAGGCCTCCGCCGCGACCCTTGAAGAGCTCTTTGTCGAGGCCGCCCGTGGCCTGACAGAAATCCTCTTCGGAGTCATTGAGGCTTCCCCGTTCGTGGAGGAGACGGTCACCATCGGCGGAGCGGATCGGGAGGAGTTGCTCGTCAACTGGCTCAACGAGATTCTGTTCCTCTTTGAGATCCGCAGCCTGGTGCCCCTCGATTTCCAGGTCTCGGAAGTCGGGAAGGACTTCCTGAAAGGCGTGGTTCGCGGGACGCCCTTCGACCCGAAGGAACATCTTGTGCAGAGGGAAGTCAAAGCCGCAACCTACCACCAGGTCAAGGTGGAGAAAAGGGACGATCTGTGGCGGGCCCGGGTCTACCTGGACCTGTAAAACACCACGGAGAAAGGCGACGGGCTGAAGGGGCCGGGGAGGTCTGCCCCCTGAAGCCTTTTTTGCAATGACCGTGAAAATCGAGAAAATCGACGCCTGCCGCTGGCGCATCCCCCGGGAAGGGGCGATGCGCACCGAGGGGCTGGTCTTCGCCAGCGAGGCGATGATGGCCTTCCTGCAGAAGGAGCAGGCCCTCGAGCAGGTGCGCAACGTGGCCACCCTTCCCGGCATCGTCGGCCCCTCCATCGCCATGCCCGACATTCACTGGGGCTACGGCTTCCCCATCGGCGGAGTCGCCGCCTTCGAGCCCGAAGAAGGGGTCGTTTCCCCCGGCGGGGTCGGCTACGACATCAACTGCGGGGTACGCCTGCTGCGCAGCGGCCTGGCCGCCGCAGAGGCCCGCCCCCGACTCAAGGAACTGGTCAACACCCTGTTCCGCAACGTCCCCTCCGGGGTCGGCTCACAGCGCCGCGACCTGAAGCTTTTGCATCAGGAAGAGCGCAAGGTGCTGCAGAAGGGAGCACGCTGGGCGGTGGAGCACGGCTATGGCGGCGAGGAGGATTTGCGCCACATCGAAGCGGGGGGCACCATCGCCGGGGCCGATCCGGAGTTCGTCTCCGATCGTGCCATGGAGAGGGGTCGGGCCCAGCTCGGCACCCTGGGCAGCGGGAATCACTTTCTGGAGGTTCAGGAGGTGGAGGAGATTCAGGACCGCAAGGCCGCCGACGCCCTGGGGCTCTTCCCCGGCCAGCTGACCGTGACCATCCACACCGGAAGCCGGGGGTTCGGCCACCAGGTCTGCGACGACTACATCCTGGTCATGCTCGCGGCGAGCCGCAGGTACGGCATCGACCTGCCCGACCGGCAACTGTGCTGCGCTCCCCTGAAGAGCCCCGAAGCGCTCCAGTACATGGCCGCCATGGCCTGCGCAGCCAACTTCGCCTTCGCCAACCGCCAGCTCATCACCGCCTGGGTGCGCGAGTCCTTCGAGCAGGTGCTCGGCCTGGGACCGGGCGACCTGCGCCTGTCGGTCATCTACGACGTCTGCCACAACATCGCCAAGTGGGAGACCCACACCGTCGGGGGCCGCGAGCGGCGCCTCTGCGTCCACCGCAAGGGGGCCACCCGCGCCTTCCCCCCCGGCCACCCCGAGACTCCCGAGGCGTACCGCGCGGTAGGGCAGCCGGTCCTCATCCCCGGGGACATGGGGCGCTACTCCTACGTACTGGTCGGAACCGAGGGGGGCTTCGCGGAGACCTTCGGCTCCACCTGCCACGGCGCCGGCCGGATGCTGTCGCGACACGCCGCCAAGAAACTTGCCCGCGGCCGCAACATCGAGGCCGAACTGGCGGCCCGGGGCATCCTCATCCGCGCCGCGGGCCGGGCCACCGTCGCCGAGGAGATTCCCGAGGCGTACAAGGACGTCGCCGAAGTGGTTCAGGTAGTTCAGCAGGACGGCATCGGCAAGATCGTCGCCCGCCTCCGCCCGCTGGCGGTGGTGAAGGGGTAGAGCCAGGAGCCAGAGAGGAATTGAGGCGCCGGATTTTCAGCAGTCAGGGATTCTATTCTGGATTCTGGCTCCCGGATTCTGAATTCAAATTTTTTCGGAGGTTGCCATGAAGGTTTTCGTCACCGGGGGGACCGGTTTCGTGGGGGGAGAGATCCTGCGCCAGCTGGGCGCGGCGGGGCACGAAGTGCGCTGCCTGGTGCGCCCCGGCTCCGAGAAGAAGCTTGCGACCCGCGAGGGGATCGAGACCCGACCGGGCGACGCCGCCGACCCCGCGACCCTGGCTGGGGCCCTCGAAGGGTGCGACGCGGTCATCCACCTGGTCGGCATCATCCGGGAGTTCCCGGGGCGGGGGATCACCTTTGAAAAGCTGCACGCCGAGGCGACCCGCAACGTGGTCGCGGCGGCTCAGAGCCAGGGGGTGCGACGCTACCTGCAGATGAGCGCCAACGGCTCCCGCGAAGGAGCCGCCACCGGCTATCACCGGACCAAGTGGCTGGCCGAGAAGGCTGTGCGCGCCTCCTCCCTCGACTGGACGATCTTCCGCCCGTCCCTCGTCTTCGGGGCGGGGGGCGAGTTCGTCAACACCCTCGCCGAACTGGTCCGTCGCCTGCCGGTAGTCCCGGTTTTCGGCGACGGCCGCTACCGCATGGCCCCGGTGGCGGTGGAGGACGTGGCCCGAAGCTTCGCCCTCGCCCTGGACAAGCCGGAGACCATCGGCCAGACCTACCTCTGCTGCGGCCCGCAGGACTACAGCTACGACGAGGTCCTCGACGCCATCGGCGCGGCCGTTGGCAAGAGCCGCGTGTGCAAAGTCCACCAGCCCCTGCTCCTGATGAAACCCCTCGTCGCCCTGCTCGAGGGGGTGCCCCGCTTCCCCATCACCAGCGACCAACTGACCATGCTCCTCGAGGGGAACGTCTGCGACCCTGGCCCCTGGGCCGAGACCTTCGGGCTCTCCCCGGTCTCCTTCGCCGAGGGGGTGAAGGAGATCCTCGCTGGCTAACCTCCGACCACCTTCCCCTTGAACAGTTTGAGCCGGTAGTGGGCCTCCCGCTCCCGCTCGCCGAGATACTGGGCGATACTGCGGATCTGGGCCCGCAACCGCGGCTGGATGCGCTCCTCCAGGACCCGAATGCGCCGGGTTATGCGCAGCAGTTCTGCCCCCAGGCGCTTCAGCTTCGCCTCGAAGGCGGCGATGCGCAGCATCTCCTCGACGACCGTCTCGAACAGGCCGATCGCCTCCTCCAGGTGAGGGGTGGTGACTGCGAAGTCGTACTCCCTCTGGTCCGGAGAACGGACCGGGCTCTGCTCTACGGTCACGTCGCGGTAGGCGACCCCCATGACCTTGCGGGGGACGATCTGCAGCCCCAGCTCCCGGCGGCTCAGCGGCACCAGGGAACGGACGAAATCGTCTCCCTCGTGGCCGAGGCTCAGCTGCAGCTCGGTCAGGGCCCGGCCGTAGAGGGTACGGATCTCGTCCCGGGCCCGCAGCAGGGGGAGGCTGGCGGAGAGCAGCTCGCGGATCAGCGCCTGGCGGCGCCCCTTGAGGATGGCGATGCTGTTGACCACCGAGCGGGACTTGTCCTTGAGCAGGAGCAGGTTGGTCCGGGTCGGGTGAATCATGGCTCCTCCACTCCGAAGCGCCGCAGCAACTCCAGGCCGGCGTCGAGGGTCTGGCCGATGCTGCGACGCTCCAGGCCCTGCCTGACGATCTCCTCCTCGAAGGCGTCGGCCAGGTCGAGCATCTGCTGGTCGGCCTCGATCATCCCCTCCCGACCGACGATCGCCTCCAGCTTGCGCAGTTCGCGCCCCTTGGCGTAGGTGCGGTAGAGCAGGTTGGCGATGCGCCGGTGGTCGGCCCGGGTGTGGCCCTCGCCGATGCCGTGCTGCATGAGCCGGGAGAGGCTGGGAAGGACGTCTACGGGGGGGAAGATCCCCTTCTGGTGAAGCTCCCGGGAGAGGACGACCTGCCCCTCGGTGATATAGCCGGTGAGGTCGGGGATGGGGTGGGTGATGTCGTCCTCGGGCATGGTCACCACCGGAACCATCGTCACCGACCCGGGCCGGCCCTTGATACGCCCGGCCCGCTCGTAGATGGAGGCCAGGTCCGAGTACATGTAGCCGGGGTAGCCCCGCCGCCCGGGGAGCTCTTCCCGGGCGGTGGAGACCTCGCGCAGGGCGTCGCAGTAATTGGCCATGTCGGTGACCAGCACCAGCACGTCCATCCCCCGGGAGAAGGCCAGGTCCTCGGCGACGGCCAGGCCGAGGCGCGGCGCCAGCAGCCTTTCGACCACCGGCTCGTCGGCCCGGTTGACGAAGGCCACGAAGTCGCCCTTCATCCCCTCCAGGGCCTGAAGGTAGAAGGTGAAGTCGTGGTGGGTCAGGCCGAGGGCCACGAAGACCACCACGAAGTCGCCCCCCCCGGCCAGCCGAGAGCCCTGGAGGATGGCCGCGGCCATCTCCTTGGAGGGAAGCCCGGCGCAGGAGAAGACCGGCAGTTTCTGCCCCTTGACGAGGGTGTTGAGTCCGTCGATGGTGGAAAAGCCGGTCTCGATGAACTCCTCCGGCTCGGCCCGGGCGGCGGGGTTGATGGGAGCACCGAGCAGCGGCACCCACCCCTCGGGGACGAACATGGGCAGGCCGTCGATGGGCCGAAAGGAGCCGTCGAAGACCCGTCCGATGCAGTCCGCGGAGAGCGGCGCCCTCTTCAGCGCGTCGCTGAAGACCACCGCGGAGTTCTCCACGTCAAGCCCCCGGGTCTCCCCGAAGGCCTGGATCAGCACCGTCTCTCTCTCGACCTTCAGGACCTCCCCGGCCATGCCTCTGCCGTCCGGGAAGACGATACGCACCGCCTCGCCGAGGCGGGCCCCGTGGACCCCGTCCAGAAAGAGCAGGGCCCCCCGGATGGAGGCGATGGTTGCATAGGCGTGTTCGGCAAGGCGCATCGCGCTACCTCGAAAGAATTTCGTCCAGGGCTTCCCCGGCGGCGAGCCGCTCCTCGGCCCCGGCGTAAAAGGCAAGGATCTCCCCGATGGCGGCCAGGGTCTTCTCCGGAGGAGAGAAGGCGTCTTCGGTATAGGCGTTCTGGCAAAGGAACTCGCGGCGAATCCTCTCGGCGGCCACCATCAGCAGGCGGTCGGCGTCCTGCAGGCCCTCCATGCCGACGATCTCCGCCACCTCCTTGAGGGCCTCCTCCCGGCGCAGCAGCTCCCGACAGCGCCCCCTCTGCTCCTCCCATTGGGGGGAGACCTGCTCGGCGAAGAAGACCGCGGCCTCCCCCTCGTACAGGGAGTAGCTCTGCCCCCAATGGATGGCGGGGAAGTGGCGGCTGTGGGCCAGGGAGGTGTCGAGCATGAAGAAGGCCCCGGCGCTGCGCAGGCAGGCCTGGGTCACCGGCTCGGTAAAGTCCCCTCCCGGCGGGGAGACCGAGAGGATCATGCTCAGCGAGCCGGTCGCTCCGCCCGCCGTCTCCACCACCCCCGCCCGCTCCAGAAAGGCCGACAGGCGCGAACCGAGATAGGTCGGGTACCCCTCCTCCCCCGGCATCTCCTCCAGGGAGGCGGAGATCTCCCGCAGGGCCTCGGCCCAGCGGGAGATACTGTCGGCCAGGAAGAGGACGTGGTAGCCCATGTCCCGGTAGTACTCGGCCATGGTCACCGCCGTGTAGATGGAGGCCTCCCGGGCCGCCACCGGCATGTTGGAGGTGTTCACCACCACCATCGTCCGAGACATCAGGTCCCCCTCCCTCCAGGGGTCCGACAGGGTGACGATCTCCCCGAGCAGTTCGGCCATCTCGTTGCCCCGCTCGCCGCAGCCGACGTAGACCACCAGGTCCACGTCGGCGAATTTGGCGATCGACTGCTCGAGAACCGTCTTGCCGGTGCCGAATCCGCCGGGGAAGATGGCGGTCCCCCCCTTGACCAGGGGGAAGAGGAAATCGATGCAGCGCTGCCCGGTGACCAGGGGCTGGGTGGGCGCCAGGTGCCTGCGGTAGGGACGCGGCTGGCGCGCCGGCCACTCCTGCCAGGCCTTCAGCGCCTGTCCGTCCTGAAGGTGGCCAAGCGGCTCGCGGAGGGTGATCTCCCCCTCCGCCAGGGAGGCGATGGTTCCGGCGGCGCCGGCGGCGATCAGGTGACGGAAGGGCCCCTCCTCCACGTAGCCGAGAGCCTCGCCCTCCTCCACCCTCTGCCCTGCCCGGGCCAGGGGATGGAAGGTCCAGCTATGGTCGAGGTCGAGGGGGAAGAGCTCCCGGCCGCTGCCGATAAAGGGGCCGGTCTCCTCCCGCAGGGCCTCCAGGGGGCGTTGCAGGCCGTCGAACATCCCGGCGAGCAGGCCCGGGCCGAGCTTGACGGTCAGGGGCCTTTCGCTGCTCTCGGCCGGCTCGCCCACCCCCAGTCCCCGGGTGTCCTCGTAGACCTGGACGACCGCCCGGTCCCGCTCAAGCCGCACCACCTCACCGGCGAGCCGCGCCCGCCCGACGAAGACCCGGTCGTAGAGCTTCAAGCCCCGGAGGTCGACGGTCACCGTCGGCCCGGACAGGCCGGTTATGCGTCCGCTCATAGCTTCAGCCTCACATGGTAGCCGAGGGCCCTGCGGATCAGCCTCTGGGCGTAGTCCAGCTCCTCGGCGGCACCCTTTTCCGGGGTCGGCAGGGCGAGCAGGATCCCCCCCCAGCGGCCCTCCATCTCCCGCAGACTCTCCTCGGATACCTCACGCAGCAAGCGCTCGTCGGCCACCACCACCCCCACGTCGGGCTCGGCCATGACCTCCTGCAGAGCCTGCCGGGTCTCCCCCTCGGCCACGGTCCGCTCCCCCATCCCGGCCAGGGCGAAGCCGTGGCGGGCCGCCGCGGGGGTGAGAAACACGACCCGCCTCACCGGATCAGCTCCTCGGCCAGGTCCCCCTCAAAGCTGTCCCCCATCCTCTGCAGCAGGCTCCGGTTGCGAGCCTGAACGTAGCTGCGCCACAGATAGTCGAGGAGCACCCCGGCCTGCAGGGGATCCCGCCCCTGGCGCCGCAGCAGGTCACTCAGCCCGCCGAGCAGTGCCCCTTCCAGGCCGCTGGCGGTCAGCTCAGGCCGCGATCCGGTCAGGCGCTCGAGAAGGGGGCCGAGGCCGGACGGATCGCCCCCCTTCCAGACCTGCACCAGCAGCCCCCTTTGGATCTTCCCCCCCGCCAGGACGGGAGGAGCTTCGCGGAGCTTCCAGCGCAGGTGCTTGTAGAGGGAGAGCAGGTTGCGGATGTCGACAAGGTAGCGGAAGAAGGCGGCAACCGCAGGGTGAAGCTTCTGCCCCGCCCTCAGGACCAGGAAGCCGCCGGAGAGCCGCTCTTCGAAGCTTCGCAGTCCCTCCTGGGCATAGCCTGCCGCCAGCCCCTTGAACAGGGGATCGTAGCAAAGGAGGAGGGTTTCCAGGGCCCTCGCCGCGGCATGGGCGTCGCGGCTCTCCGTCAGCATCCGCTTCACCCGCCGGTCGAGCAGGCTCTGCCGCAGCAGGTCCCTCACCGTGCCGTCCTCCCGGCCCTGCTTGTTTCTCAGGCAGAGGATCACCGTCCGCAGCTAGAGGTATTCGAAAACCGGCACAAAGGCCTTCTGCAGGGAACGGTTCATCTGGGCGGCGAGCCAGCACAGCTCGCGCTGGAAAAGCCCCCAGGCGTCTCCCGGGTGCCCCTCCGGAGAAGAGGGGAGGGCCGCGGCGGCCCGCCAGTCGGCCACCAGCCTCCCCCGCCGCCCCCGCACCCGGGCCAGGAGGTAGTCGCCCGGATACCCCCGGTTCTCAAGACTTCGCAGCAGCGTCATCGTCCTCCAGCTCACGGCGGATTTCCCGGAACAGGCCGGGCAGCAGTTCGTCCCAGGCCCTCTCCAGGCGTTTTTCCCAGGTGGAGCAGACCCGGACTTTTCCACCCGGAGCGACCGCCTCCAGGCCGCCGACAATGCCCGGGTCGGTGCCGATCTCGGCCCCGGGGAAGTGCCCGGCGGCCAGGTCCCGGTCGGCGGGGTTGACCCGAACGGTCTGCCACTCGAGGGGGTGCAACTCCCCCACCAGGCCGGCAAAGGCCGCCGGGTACCCGTCCCCGCGAAGTCGGGGCAGGGCGTCGCGGGCCAGGCTCCAGAGGCGCTCGGCCAGAGCATGCTCGGCCTCCAGGCGAACCCTGCGCATCTTTGCGGCCGCCTCCCCCAGCAGGGCTCCGGACTGCTCGTCCAGGGCCCTGCCCCGCCGCTCCCGGAACTCCGCCTCCAGCCGATCGAGCCGCTCCAGGGCCTCGCCGCGGGCCTTCTGTTCCTCTGCCTCGGCCTGCTCCCGCACCGCCCGGGTCTTCTCCTCCCCCTGACGTCGCAGAGCCTCCAAAAGCTTCTCCTGGCTCATGGGCTCAGTACATCAGCAGGATCATCACCGAGACCACGAAGCCGAGGATGGTCATGGTCTCGGGAATGGCCACCAGGATGATGATGGTTCCGGTCAATTCGGGCTTTTCGGCCAGGGTCCCCGCTCCAGCGGCGCCGATGCGCGACTGGGCCCAGGCCGTGGCCAGGGCCGGCAGTCCCACCGCCAGAGCCGCGGCAAATGCGATTATCGCCTTTTCCATGGACACATTCTCCTTTCTCTCCCTTTCCGGGTCGGTGACGGCCTCTTGGCGCCCCCTCACTTCGGCCCTTTCTCCAAGGGCTCGAAGCGGCGCCCCCCGAACTCAAGGAACTTGCCGAAAAACTCCACGTAGTGCAGACGCAGGGAGTGGACGGTGGGGGCGAACACCCCGAGCAGCAGGTTGAAGGCATGGAGCAGGCCGGCCACCAGGATGCCGGCCACGATGTCGCCGGTCATCCCGCCGAGGCGGTTGGCCACCTGGGCCAGCAGAACCGAGGTCAGGCCGATGGCCATGATGCGGACGTAGGAAATAATGTTGCCGAAAATCTTGAGCAACTCCAGGGGCGCGAGCAGCCCCTTGGCGAGCACCAGCAACGGGGCGGCGACCAGGACCGTGGCCAGCAGCGGGCGATTCACCTGCCAGGGCAGGGGTGCGATGACGCCGACCAGCAACACAACGGCGCAGAGCACGATCACCAGGCTTAACAACCTGAACATGGCCTC
The DNA here is from genome assembly GCF_002868845.1 of Desulfuromonas sp. Lineage (NCBI taxonomy): Bacteria > Pseudomonadati > Thermodesulfobacteriota > Desulfuromonadia > Desulfuromonadales > Desulfuromonadaceae > Desulfuromonas > Desulfuromonas sp. The sequence goes on along the minus strand of NZ_PKUB01000039.1, from coordinate 25,305 downwards.
GCCGCGGAGCCTGCGCTTGAGGGCCGAAAACGCCCCGATAAGGAGCCCCAGGCAGACGTGCATCACCCCGACGGAAAGGGTGAAATAAATCATCGGCACGATCGCGGCGCTGCGCTCGAAGCAGAGGGGCTGCAGCCCGAACAGGCGGTGGCCGAGGTCGCCGAAGCACTCTCCGAAGAGGATCCCGAACAGAATGCAGTACAGGGCGGAAACCCCGAGGATCTTGGCTCCGTCGGAAACAAGGGTCCGGGCCCTGCAAAGGCGGATCAGGATCAGGGCGGCCAGCAGCAGGAGCACCCCGTAGCCGATGTCGCCGAGGATCATGCCGAAGAAGAGGGGAAAGAAGATCCCGAGGAAGGGGGTCGGGTCGTAGGAGGTGTAACTGGGCAGCGGCAGCAGCCGGGCGAAGAGTTCGAAGGGCCGGAAATAGGCGGGGTTCTTCAGGGCGACCGGGACCCGCTCCAGATCCCGCTCCAGGATTTTTTTCACCGCGAGGTGGACCTCGCCGCCGAAGCGCTCGGCGAGGACCTGCCGAAGCGCCGCCGCCTCCGCCGAGGGGACCCAGCCGTGGCAGAAGAAGCACATCTCGGTCTCGAAGACAGAGGCGGTGACCTGGAGCAGGGCAAGCCTTTCCTCGAGCCACTCCCGGACCCGCCGGTACATGGGAAGCCAGCGCCGGGCGAAACCCTCCAGCTCTCCCTCGAGCACCGCGACCTGCTCGGCGACCTCGGCGAACTGGGCCCTCAGCGCTGCTGCCTTCTGGGCAAAAGGCAGCTCCGCAAAGCCGGCGGGAAAGGTCATCTCCGGCACCTGCTCGGCCTGCAGGGCCGAGCGGATGGTGTCGGCGAACCCCTTCTCGGTGGCGATCAGGCCCACAACGGTGCCGTTCTCCGAGCGGGCCGTCTCCATCTGGAAGCGGCCCTCGGTGATCTGTTCGGCGAGTTCGCGGAGACGGCCGACCAGTTCCGGCGCCCTGATGGTGACCCCGACCAGCTCCAGGCCGGTCTCCCGGTCCACCCCCTCGAGCAGGGGCTCCAGCGCTCCGAGCAGGTCCGAGTAGCCGCCGAACTCGGCCAGCTCCTTCAGGCGCGACTCCTTCGCCAGATGCCGCTCCCGGCACGCCGCCAGGTGCTTCTCCACCAGGGGCGGGAAAATGTCGATCACCGACAGCGGCTCCAGATAGCCCCTGCGCACGTCGACCTTGGGCAGGTAGGAGAGGAGCTCCTCGATCCTGTCCCGCAGGTCCTGGAAAAAAAGCCGCTCCGACAGGGCCTTTTCGTCGGGAGCCAGGGCCCGGACACGGCCCCAGTAGCCCCCCTCGGCCAGCTCCTCGATCTCCGGCTCGATCTGGAACACCCCGCGCTCCCGCAGCAGGGTCAGGGTCTCCATCAGCCGCCCCTTGGTGCCGACGATTTCAACCTTCGACATCCGGACGATCATGCGCCTCTCCCGGCACGATGAGGGCTATCTGCCTATGGACGATCCTCCCCAGCTGTTCATCGCTCATCGCCGCCAGGCGCTCGGCCTGGCGGCGCGACTCGGCCAGCATCCCGGCCGCCCGCTCCTCGCTCTGTCGCTTCGCCTCCTCGACGGCCTGTTCCAGGGCCTCGGCCAGGGCCTTCGACTGCTCCTCGTATTCCTCTTCGAGTTCCCGGCGGAGTCGTTCGAGCCCTTCGTCGGCCCGCAACTGCTCCTCGGCGAGTTGCCGGTGGATCTCCCGCTCCAGCCTGACGACTTCCCTGAGGGTGCCCTCTTCCATCGGACCTCCTGCCTCGATGCGGCCGTTTTGGCGTGACCAACCGCCACCGAAACGATTCTTCCAATGATTGCCGCGAGATAGTCCCTTTCAGCCAAGTATAGCAGAGGGGCTGCGAAGCGCAGAGCTCCCGCCCATTAAGCCTCCCGGACGGCCGACCCCTCTCCCTCCCTTCCCTTTTCCCCGCCCCTCCCCTATAATGCCCGCGCGAAGGAGCAATCATGGAACAAAGCTTTTCCCCCGACGCCCGGCAGCTGATGCGGGCTGCGATCACCGATGCCGGCGGCAACGAGGTCTTCTTCGTCGGCCGCACCGACGCCGACCTTCGTGTGGTCGAGGTGGAGGTGCTGGCCCGCGGCTCGCAGGAGGCGGTCCCGGCGATCATGCAGGCCTGCTCCCACGGGGAGGTCGTCATCCACAATCATCCCTCCGGCCACCTTCAGCCCTCGGGAGCCGACATCGAGATCGCCTCCCGGCTGGGCGCCCTCGGGGTCGGCTTCTACATCGTCGACAACGGGGCGGAGAGGGTCTACCGGGTGGTCGAGGCCTTCGCTCCCCGCACCGAGCAGCGGGTCGAGCCGGAGCGGATCGACGCCATCCTCGGGCCCGGCGGGGAGGTGGCGAAGAGCCTGCCCGGCTACGAAGATCGCCCAGAGCAGCTGCGCATGGCCTTCGCCGTCGGCGAGGCCTTCAACGGGGGGAAGCTGGGCGTCGTCGAGGCCGGCACCGGCACCGGCAAGAGCCTGGCCTACCTGGTTCCCGCCATCCTCTGGGCGCTGGGCAACGAAGAGCGGGTGGTCGTCTCCACCAACACCATCAATCTCCAGGAGCAGCTCGTCCGCAAGGACATCCCCTTCCTGCAGCGGGTCTCCGGACTGCAGTTCCGTGCGGTGCTGGTCAAGGGGCGAGGCAACTACCTGTGCCTCCGGCGGCTGGAGAGCGCCCGCCTGGAGCCGGGCCTGTTCGACGACGAGCACGCCGGCGAGCTGGCCGCGGTCGGCGAGTGGGCGGCAAAGACGGCCGACGGCTCGAAAGAGGAGCTGACCTTTCTCCCCCGGCAACAGGTCTGGGAGGAGGTGCGCTGCGAGTTCGACCAGTGCGCCCGGGTGCGCTGCCAGCACTACGGCGCCTGCTTCTTCCACCGGGCGCGCCGCCGGGCGGCCCAGGCCGACCTCCTGGTGGTCAACCACGCCCTGCTCCTGTCAGACCTGGCCCTGCGCGACCAGACCGACAACTACTCGGCCGCCGCGGTGCTGCCCCCCTTCGAGCGGATCATCCTCGACGAGGCCCATCACCTGGAGGACGTGGCCACAAACTACTTCTCAGCCCAAATCACCCGCTTCTCCTTCGCCCGGGTGCTGAACCGCCTGCGCCACCCCCGCAAGGCCGACATGGGACTCCTGCCCCGCTTCCTCTCAAGCCTCGCCCGGGAACTGCCCGACAGCGAGGACGAGCTTTACCGGGACCTTCACGGCAGGGTGGAGAACCTGCTGGTCGACCGCCAGGCCCGCTTCGACCGCGCCGTGCGGGACCTGGAGCAGATCGGCACAGACCTGGCCGCGTCCCTCGGCCGCCGGCTCTCCGACAGGGAGGAGATCCGGCACCGGATCGTGCCGGCCTTCGCCGCCGGCGAGACCTGGGGAGAGATCGAGGAGCGGGTCAGGAAACTCTCCAAGGAGACGGGCCTGCTGGCGAAAGCGGTCCGGGAGCTGCTCCGGGCCTGCGACAAGATTCCCGAGGCGGTCCACGACAAGCTCTCCTCGAACCTGGTGGACATCCGGGGCATCGCCGCCCGTCTCGAGGGGATCGCCTCCGATCTCGGCGGCTTCGTCGCCTGCGCCGAGGGAACCTGCTCCTGGATCGAGGTGAAGCGGGGTCGCATCGGCCGGGGCAGCGGGGTCGTCCCCCGCCTGTGCAGCGCCTGGCTCGAGGTGGCCGGCCACCTCAAGCGGGCGATCTACGACCGCTTCAAGACCGTGGTCATGACCAGCGCCACCCTCGCCGTCGGCACCTCCTTCGACTTCTTCCGGCACCGGGTGGGTCTCGACCGGACCGAGCCGGGGCGGGTCGGCGAGCTGCTGCTGGCCTCCCCCTTCGACTTCGCCCACCAGGCCCTGGTGGCGGTCCCCACCGACATCCCCGAGCCGGGGCGGGCCGGCTTCCCGGAGGCGGTTCGCGACCTCGTCGAGAGGGCGGTCCTCGCCGCCGACGGCCGCTCCTTCGTCCTGTTCACCGCCTACTCGCTGCTGCAGCGGGTCCACGCCGAACTCTCGCCTGTCCTCGCAGCCCGGGGCTACCACTGCCTGCGCCAGGGGGAGGAGAACCGCCACCGCCTGCTGCAAAAGTTCGCCCAGGACCCGACCAGCGTCCTTTTCGGCACCGACTCCTTCTGGGAAGGGGTCGACGTGCCGGGACGCGCCCTGGAGCAGGTGATCATCGCCCGGCTCCCCTTCAAGGTCCCCACCGAGCCGGTCCTCGAGGCCCGCGCCGAGGCCATCGAGAGGGCTGGCGGCGATCCCTTCATGGAGTACACCGTTCCCCAGGCAGTGCTCAAGTTCAAGCAGGGCTTCGGCCGACTCATCCGCCACCGGGAGGACCGCGGGGTGGTGCTGATCCTCGATGCCCGGGTGGTAAAGAAGGGCTACGGCCGCATCTTCCTGCGCTCCCTGCCCGACGCCGAGACCGTGGCCGCCCCCACCGAAGAGGTCTTCGCCCGCATCGAGGCCTTCTTCGCCTCCCCGCCGCCCGCCCCCTGAGTCCCGGCCGCCGGGAAAGGCACGCATCCTGCATTTTCACCCGGAGGCGCGGGGCCGCGCCGCCGGGAATCCCTTCCGGGTCGCACCCCGCAGAGCGAAAACCACCCTAACAACGGATCCTTGCCGCCCCTTCCGGGGAACGGCACGAGGCTGTCGGGACCTTGACATGGCCAAAATTGACGCACTGTTCAAAGTATTGAAGGAAAAGGGGGGCTCGGACCTCCACATGTCTCCGGGCAACCCTCCCCTGGTGCGCAAGTCGGGGGACCTGGTCCCGGTCATGAACCGGGATCTGAGCCACGAGCAGAACAAGACCCTCCTCTACGAAATCATGAACGAGGACCAGCGCCGGCAGTTCGAGGAGACGAGCGACCTCGACTTCGCCTACGAGGTGAGCGCCCTGGAATCCCGCTTCCGGGCCAACATCTTCATGGGCCGTCTCGGCATCAGCGCGGTCTTCCGCCTCATCCCCACCGAGATCCTCACCGCCGAGCAGCTGGGGCTGCCGGAGACGGTCCTCAACTTCACCACCTACAAGAAGGGCCTGGTCCTGGTCACCGGACCGACGGGAAGCGGCAAGTCGACGACCCTGGCGGCGATGATCGACCACGTCAACAAGACCCGCAAGGAGCACATCCTCACCGTCGAGGACCCCATCGAGTTCGTCCACCTCAGCCAGCAGAGCCTGGTCAACCAGCGGGAGGTGGGGCGCCACACCCAGTCCTTCGCGGCGGCCCTCAAGGCGGCCCTGCGCGAGGACCCGGACATCATCCTGGTCGGGGAGATGCGCGACCTGGAGACCATCGAGCTGGCCATCACCGCCGCCGAGACCGGCCACTTGGTCTACGGCACCCTGCACACCAGCAGCGCCGCCAAGACCGTCGACCGGATCATCAACGTCTTCCCGACCAGCCAGCAGGAGCAGGTCCGGGCCATGCTCGGCGAATCGCTGCGGGGAGTCATTGCCCAGCAGCTGCTCAAGACCGTCGACGGCAAGCGTTGCGCCGCCCTGGAGATCCTCTCCGTCACCCCGGCGGTCTCCAACCTGATCCGCGAGGGCAAGACCTTCCAGATCCCCTCGATCATCCAGACCGGCCGGAGTCAGGGGATGCAGTTGATGGACCAGGCCCTCCAGGATCTGCTATCCGCGGAGAAGGTCTCCCGCGAGGAGGCCCAGCGCTTTGCCGTCAACAAGGCCCTGTTCGAATAAGGAGGCTCCCATGGGAGAACAGAAGATAGAGAAAAACCGCCGCCGGGTCCTCTTCACCCTCGCCGATGGCAGCGATATCGAAGGGACGGTCTTCCTCAGCCTCTACGAGATGCACCGCCTCGGCCCGCAGAGGGTGGGCGAACTGCTCAACGGCGAAGACGCCTTTATCCCCGTGGAAACCGCCGAGGGTCTGCTGCACCTGAACGTGGCCAACATCAGCGTGGCCAGGACCGACGCCGACGGAGAGGTGGACGAGCTGATGACCCTGGGCCGGCGGTATCCGGTCGAAGTGACGACCCTCCACGGACCGCAGGTGCGCGGCGAGGTATGCGTCAACCTCCCCGACGGCAACTGCCGGGTTCGAGATTTCCTGAACCAGCCGCTACGCTTCTTCCCCCTCTTCCTCCCCGGGGAGGTGGCCTACCTCAACCCCTGCTTCGTCCTTTCCGTCAGGGACTGAGGGAACACCCTTTTCCACATTAAACAACGGTAAGATTTTTTCCCTCCCTTTTCCTTCCAATGAATGCTAACTTAAATCAGGCGTGGGGCCAGCCCCCTCCGCCCTGTCTTCAGATGTTCACCCCCTCCAAGAGGCCACTATGAGCAGCGCCCGCAGACTCATCCTCTTTCCCAAGGACCAGTTCTTCGCGGTAGTCGGCACCATCACCCTGCCCGATGACCCCTACGCCCTGACCATCCCCGACATCTTCAACGAACAGTCGAGCGCCACCCACTGGGCCCGGGACCACATGCACCGCTCCGGCAAAGTCTACCTGACAGACACCGAATTCTTCGCCCTCAACGACCCCCAGCGCCGGATCTGCCCCAGCATGACCACCGCCCACATCGACGTCAACGACCTCCTCGCAGTGACCGACTACCACCCGGACCGCTACCTGGGCAACGATGCGAAGCGCCAGGAGTACGAGGAGCGGAAGACCCAGATGGAGCCCATCCGCTTTCTGCTGCGGGCCCACACCTTCAACGGCATTGCCGACTCCCAGGAGATCTACCGAAAGAGCGACTCTTTCGTGAACATCACCGACATCTCCATCGATTATGCGGGGGTGGCGCCGAGTTTCTCCCTGGCCAGCTTCCTCCGCCGGATCGGCGGCCCCACCCCCAACCACATGGCCGTCCACCTCGGAAACATCCTCCACAGTTGAACTGGCCGGGTCACCGATGAGCGAAGCCAAACCGAGGGACTTCAGCAAAGCCGCCGCCACCTGGGACGCCGACCCGCGGCGGACCGCCCTCGCCCGGGCGGTGGCCGAGGCGATCGCCCGAGAGACCCCCCTGGACGGCGCCATGCAGGCGCTGGAGTTCGGCTGCGGCACCGGACTGGTGGGCCTGCAACTCGCTCCCCGGTTCGCCCATCTCACCGCCGTCGACAATGCCCCGGGAATGCTCGCCGCGCTGGAGGAGAAGGCGCGGGCCGCCGGCCTGGCCAACGTGACCGCCTGGCTCTCTCCTGCCGGCCCGCCGTCCCTGCCGGAGAGCCCCTATGACCTGGTCTTCAGCTGCATGGTCCTGCACCACGTCCCCGGAACCGCCGAACTGCTCTCCCTCTTCTTCCGAGGGCTTCGCCCCGGCGCCATCCTGGCCCTGGCCGACCTCGACGCCGAAGACGGCTCCTTCCACGACAACCCGGCGGGCATCGCCCACCACGGCTTCGACCGCAACCAGCTCCGGGAGTTGGCCGAGGCGGCAGGCTTCGAAGCGGTGCGCTTCGTCACCGCCTGCCGCATCACCAAAAAGCGGGAACAGGGGCCCCGTGGCTACCCGGTCTTTCTCCTTCTCGCCCGCAGGCCGGCCTGAACCGACCCCTCCCACCTGATCTGCCCCTGACCCGCCCGGCCGGCGGGACCTCCTTGCCATTCCCGCCACCTCCGCTAGACTCGAAAGAGACACCCAGAGGAGGCCGCCATGTGGGAATTCAACCTCGTCGTCACCACCGCCAGCGAGGGGCGCTTCCGTCACCTGCTGGAAGAGCTCAGGCCCTACGGCGATTTTCACAAGACCGGGTTTTTGGGAGTGCTGCTGGGGAAGGTAAACGACCCGCAGGTCTTTCTGGAGGAGGTCCGGCAGCGGCGCGAGGAACGGCTCATCGCCTTCCAGGACCTGGGCCGGGCGGTGCCGGTGGAGCGGACCTTCACCTTCGGCGCCGAAGAGTTCCTCGACAAGGTCAAGGAAGCGATCGCCCCCTATATCGAGCGGCTCGCAGGAAAACGCTTCTACGTGCGCCTGGAGCGGCGCGGCCTCAAGGGGACCATCGTCTCCCCCGAAGTGGAGCGCGCCGTCGACGCCCACATCGAGGAGGAACTGGCCCGCCGGGAGCAGCTCGCCCACGTCGACTTCGAGCATCCCGAGGCGATCGTGGTGATCGAGACGGTCGGCGACCGCTGCGGTGTGGGCCTGCTGACAGAAGAGATGATCGAGCGCTATCGCCCCTTCGTGAGGGTCAGCTGATGCGCGGCGTGGTCGTGGCCCTGCTCGGCATCTTCGCCCTGGTCTACGTGCTCAACCCCGGGGCCGGCTTCTTCGAGATCATCCCCGACAACATTCCCCTGCTCGGCAACCTCGACGAGGCCGGCGCCGTGGCCCTGCTCCTGGCCTGCCTGCGCTACTTCGGGATCGACCTGCTCAACATCTTCGGCAGCAAGGACCCGAGGGACATCACCCCGGAGAATTGACCCCCGCCATACAGGGTCGGTAGAGAGGATATCGGGGCCTGCCCGATACCGGGAAGGCCGCCCATGTCCGCCCCCTTTGCCCCCGCCTACCTCACACTCCTCGAGAGCGGAGAGCTCGAACGGCGAGCCGCCGAGGCCCGCCGCCGCATGGAGCGCTGCGACCTGTGCGCCCGCCGCTGCGGCGTCAACCGCCTCCTCTCGGCCAAGGGCGCGGCCTGCCGCACGGGGGAGTACGCCCTGGTCTGCAGCCACGGCCCCCACCACGGTGAAGAACCGCCCCTGGTCGGCCTCTACGGCTCGGGCACGATCTTTTTCAGCTGGTGCCCCCTGCGCTGCGTCTTCTGCCAGAACTGGGACATCAGCCAGCGGGGCGAGGGGCGAGAGGTCACGACCGGGGAACTGGCCGCCATGATGCTGGAACTGCAGGGGATGGGCTGCCACAACATCAACCTGGTCACCCCCAGCCACGTCGTCGCCCAGTTCCTCGCCGCCCTGGTCCTCGCCGCCGAGGGGGGGCTGAGCCTGCCGGTCGTCTACAACACCGGCGGCTACGACAGTCCCGAGGCCCTGAAGCTGCTCGACGGGGTGGTCGATATCTACATGCCCGACATGAAGTTCGCCGACGACGCCGTCGCCCGCAAGCACCTCGGGGTGGAGAACTACCCCGGGGTCAACCGGGCCGCGGTTCGTGAGATGCACCGCCAGGTCGGCGACCTCGTCCTCGACGGGGAGGGGGTCGCCCGGCGGGGCCTGCTGGTGCGACACCTGGTCCTCCCCGGGAACCTCGCCGGCACCGACCGGGTCCTCGCCTTTCTCGCCCGGGAGATTTCCACCGAGACCTACCTCAACCTGATGGACCAGTACCGCCCCTGCTACCGCGCCGCCGAATACCCGCCCCTCGACCGCCGCCCCGCCTTCGCCGAATTCCGCGCCGCGGTGAAGACCGCCGGCGAGCTCGGCCTGCACCGCCTCGACAAGAACTAGTCCTCTCCCCCGCCCCCGAGCAACGTCTCCATAATGGCAAGGGCCGCCCGGCGGCCGTCGGCCGCGGCGGTGACCACCAGGTCGGCCCCCCGGTAGCAGTCGCCGCCGGCGTAGACCCTGTCCTTGGCGGTCCGGCCGGTGGCGGGATCGATGACGACCTGGCCCCACTTGCCAAGCTCGACCCCGGCATCGCGCAGGTAGCGGGTCGCCCCGGTGTCGAACCCCAGGGCCATGATCACCACGTCGGCCGGCACGCAGTGCTCGCCCCCCTCCACGTCGAACACCTTCTGCCGGCCGTCGGGGCCGGGTTCGCCGAGGCGGGTGCGCACGGCATCGAGGCCGACGAGGGCCCCGCCGGCGTCCAGGTCGATACGCGCGGGGGCCTCGTTGAACAGGAAGACGACCCCCTCCTCGACGGCGTTGTGGAATTCTTTGGCGCTGCCGGGCATGTTGGCCTCGTCGCGCCGGTAGAGGCAGGTCACGCTCTCGGCCCCCTCCCGCACCGCGGTCCGCACGCAGTCCATGGCGGTGTCGCCGCCTCCGACCACAACGACCCGCTTGCCGCCGACCGCGAAGCCCTCCATCCACGGCTGCCCGTAGAGCCGCCGCTGGACGTTGGAGAGGTACTCCATGGCCAGGAAGACCTGCTCGTGGTCCTCGTTCTCGATCCCGGCCCGCTTGCCGTAGGTGGCGCCGAGACCGAGAAAGACGGCGTCGTACTTGTCCAGCAGTCCGTTGAGGGGCAGGTCGGTGCCGACCTCCTTGCCCAGATGCAGACCCAGGCCCGCCGCCCGGAGGATGCCGAAGCGGCGGGCGATGAGCTCCTTGCCGAGCTTGAAGCCGGTAATGCCGTAGGAGAGGAGTCCCCCGGGCAGCTCGGAGCGCTCGTACATGTCGACGCCGATGCCGGCGCGCAGCAGGAAATGGGCGCAGGAAAACCCGGCGGGGCCGGAGCCGACCACGGCGACCTTCTTGTCGCTCCGAACCCCGGGGAAGGGAAGCCGGTAGCCGGCCTTCAAGCCGAGGTCGGTGATCGAGGCCTCGATGGCGCCGATGGTGATCGCCCCGTAGCCGTCCTCGAGGGTGCAGGCCCCCTCGCAGACCCGGTTGTGGGGGCAGATGCGGCCGAGGATCTCGGGAAAGGGCGATGTCTCGTTGGAGAGGCGGAAGGCCTTCTCCAGGTCCTTCTCGGCGATCGCCTCCAGCCACTGGGGGATGGCGTTGTTCAGCGGGCAGCCGAGGGTGGTGCAGAAGGGGTCGCCGCACTGCACGCAGCGCTCGGCCTGCTGGGCCGCCTGACGGCGGGTGAAGAAGCGGTAGATCTCCTCGAAGGAGCGGGTGCGGCGGCTGACGTCCCGCTTTTCCGGCTCCTGCCTCTCGTTATCGATGAAACTCTGCATAGGTGCCTCTTGCGGCGGCCGCCGTCTGCACCGCACCTGCGGCACAGCCGGCGCCTTATTGATGTTGCCCAATTGGTCTTTTAGCTTGTAATCCTTTCCTGGCTCCTAGTCTCCCTCTTTCGGATTGAGCGGCGCCCGCATGTCCTTCGGCGTCATCATCCAGAAATAGGCCAGCTCCTCCCGGTAATGGTCGAGGATGCGGCGCGCCCGTGGGCTGCGGGTGCGGTTGTGGAAGCTGACCAGGATCTTCTTCAGGTACAGCTTGGCCTCGCTGTCCTGGTCGACGTCGATGCGCCGCGCCTCCACCAGCTCCCGGTTGAGCTTGTCGATGAAGTTCTTGTGGCGGTCGTAGACGAAGGCCGCCCCCCCCGTCATGCCGGCGCCGAAGTTGATCCCGGTCTCGCCGAGAATGACGACGGTTCCGCCGGTCATGTACTCGCAGGCGTGGTCGCCGGTCCCCTCCACCACCGCCAGGGCCCCCGAGTTGCGCACCGCGAAGCGCTCGCCGGCGGTGCCGGCCACGAACAGCTTGCCGCCGGTGGCCCCGTACAGGCAGGTATTGCCGACTGCGGCGGCCCCTTCCTGGTAGGGGCGGGGGGTGACGATGATGCGGCCGGCGCTCATTCCCTTGCCGACGTAGTCGTTGGCCACCCCCTCGAGATAGATGTTGACCCCGTGGATCAGGAAGGCGCCGAGGGACTGGCCGGCGGCCCCGGTGAACCTGAAGGTGATCGCCTCCTTGGGCAGGCCGGCGTCGCCGTAGTAGCGGGCGATCTCGCCGCTGATCAGGGCCCCGAAGGAGCGGTTGATGTTGGCGATGCGGCGCTCGACGACGATCTCCTCCAGGGGGTTCTTGATGACCGGGGTGACCTCCTGAAGCACCGACTTCTCGAAAGCATTCCGGTCGAAGGGATCGTTGCGCCTCTGGCAGGTGGAGGGGCCGGGGGCGGGCCGCAGCAGCTCGGAGAAGTCGAATTTCCGCGCCTCCGGGTGGTCGTCCGCCTGCAGCAGGTCGACCCGGCCGATCGCCTCGTCGAGGCTGCGCAGGCCGAGCCCGGCGAGAACCTCGCGCACGTCCTCGGCCACGTTGCGCAGGTAATCCACCACCTTCTCCACCGTGCCGACGTAGTGGGCGCGCAGCGCATCGTCCTGGGTGGCGACGCCGACGGTGCAGCGGTTGAGGTGGCAGACCCGCAGCATCTTGCAGCCGAGCATCACCAGCAGGGCGGTGCCGAAACCGTAGGACTCGGCACCGAGCAGGGCCGCCTTGACCACGTCGGCGCCGATTTTGAGGCCGCCGTCGGTCTGCAGCTGGACCAGATCGCGCAGGCCGTTGCCCTTGAGGCTCTGGTTGACCTCGGCCAGGCCCAGCTCCCAGGGGTTGCCGGCGAACTTGATCGAGCTCTGCGGCGCCGCCCCGGTGCCGCCGTCGGCGCCGGAGATGACGATACGGTCGGCGTAGGCCTTGGCCACCCCGGCGGCGATGGTGCCGACCCCCTCGCTGGAGACGAGCTTGACGCAGACCCGGGCCTCGGGATTGACCTGCTTGAGGTCGAAGATCAGCTGGGCCAGGTCCTCGATGGAGTAGATGTCGTGGTGGGGCGGCGGCGAGATCAGGGTGACCCCGGGGATCGTGAAGCGCAGGGAGGCGATCAGGGGGGTCACCTTCTCGCCCGGCAGTTGCCCCCCCTCGCCCGGCTTGGCCCCCTGGGCGACCTTGATCTGGATCTCCTCGGCGCTGCGCAGGTAGGCCGGGGTGACCCCGAAGCGGCCCGAGGCGACCTGCTTGATCTTGCTGTTGCGGACCGTCTTCAGCCGCTCCGGGTCCTCGCCCCCCTCGCCGCTGTTGGAGCGGCCACCGAGGATGTGCATCGCCTCGGCGAGGGCCTCGTGGGCCTCGGGGGAGATGGAGCCGAGGGACATGGCGGCCGAGTCGAAGCGCCGGGTGATCGCCTCGACCGGCTCCACCTCCTCCAGCGGCACCGGCGCCCGGGCGCTGGCGAAGACGAGGAAATCGCGCACGAAGCGGCGCCCCCGACCGGTGATCCGCTTCCGGAATTTCAGGTAGTCCTCGCGCCGCAGGGTGGCGGCATAGGCGTGCAGCGCCGCGATCACCTCCGAGCCGAAGTCGTGGTACTCGCCGCCGGGGTTGGCGCGGTAGAAGCTCCCAAGCTCCAGGGGGTAGACCGGCTCCATGTAGCTCTGCCGGAAGACCCGGCGGTGGACCGTGGCGATCCGCTCCTCCAGCTCGGCCCAGCCGAGGCCGGGCAGCAGGGCCGGCGAGGCGGGGAAGCACGCCGCAACCACCTCCCGGGAAAGTCCGAGGATGTCGAACAGGGCGGCGTTGCGGTAGCTGGAGACGGTGCTGATGCCCATCTTCGACATCACCTTGAGGATCCCCCGGGTCAGGGCCCGGTAGAGGTTGAGCAGGGCGAGGCGGGTCTCCCGGGCGGTGGCCCCCTGGCGCTCGCAGGCCTGCAGGCCGGTGGCGTAGAGGAGCCAGGGGTAAACGGCGACCGCCCCGTAGCCGATCAGCACGCAGGCGCCGTGGGCGTCGGTGACCGCGCCGGTGACCGCCACCAGAGACACATGGTGGCGCAACCCCTCCCGCAGCAGGCGCCCGTTGAGATAGCCGACCGCCAGGGCCATGGGGATGATTCGGGTCTCCGGGCCGAGGCAGCGGTCGTCGAGGATCACCACCCGCACCCCCTCTTCGCGAACCGCGGCGACGACCCGCCCGCCGAGGGCCTCCAGGCTCCCCTCCAGGTCTTCGGCGAAGCCGGTGGCGAAGCTCCGGTGGCGATAGCAGGGCTCGTAACGGGGCTTGTGGGGGTCGCCGAAGGAGAGGAGGGCGTCGAAGATGTCGCGGGAGAGGATCGGCGAGATGCTCTTCAGGCGCCGGCCCCGGTCGGGGGTCTCGATCAGCGGGTTGCCGATCTCGCCGATGCCGATGGTGGTCGACATCACCACCGTCTCCCGGTAGGGGTCGATGGGGGGGTTGGTGACCTGGGCGAACTTCTGCCGGAAATAGTCGCTGAAGCTGCGCTGGACCGTGGAGAAGGCCGCCGGCGGGGTGTCGTCGCCCATGGAGCCGGTCGACTCCTTGCCCTCGAGGAGCATCGGCTTGACGATCTGCTCCACGGTCTCGTTGGTGACGTTGTGGTAGCGCTGCAGGCGGTGCAGGTCGTCGGGCCGGTAGTCGCCGAGCTCCTCGAACTGAAGCTCGATGAACTCCTGCAGGTAGTAGGTGCGGTCGGTCAGCCACTCGTTGTAGGGCTGGGAGTTCATCAGGTAGCGGTCGATGTCGCGGGTGAAGAAGATCTGCCCCTGCTCCAGGTCGGCGGCGATCATCTCGCCGCTCTGCAGGCGGCCGCGGCTCCGCACCTTCTCCGGAGGGGTGCCGAGCACCCCGTACTCGCTCGTCAGCAGCAGCCGGTCGTCGACCGTGATCACGTACTTGCCAGGTCGCAGGCCGTTGCGGTCGAGGACGCAGCCGACGTAGCGGCCGTTGGTGACGCAGGCCGCCGCCGGCCCGTCCCAGGGCTCCCAGGCCGGGGCGGTGTACTCGTAGAAGGAGCGCAGCTTGGCCGGCATGTGGGCGACGTTGTGGCGGGCCGGGGGGATCAGCATCCGCGCCGCCTTGAAAAAATCGACCCCGTTGACCAGAAGGAACTCGAACATGTTGTCGAGGTTGGCGCTGTCGCTCGCCCCGGCCTGCAGGATCGGCATCAGGCGCCCCAGCTCGTCGTCGGAGAAGACCGTGCTGCGCATCGCCGCCGCCTTGGCGAGGGCGTTGAAGCGGTTGCCGCGGATGGAGTTGATCTCGCCGTTGTGGGCCAGGGTGCGCAGGGGCTGGGCCAGGCGCCACTCGGGCAGGGTGTTGGTGGAGAAGCGCTGGTGAAAGAGGACGAAGCCGGTGGCGAACTCCTCCCGCTTCAAATCGGGAAAGAGCCGGGGCAGGTTCCTCGGCGTCACCAGCCCCTTGTAGGAGACGAGAGTGCGGGAGAAGCTCGGGATGTAGAAGCCGGGATCGTCCGCCAGGGCATGCTCCAGCTCCTTGCGGGTCAGGTAGAGCAGGGCGTCGAAGCGGCGGGTGGCGATCAGCTCGGCCGGGGTCACGAAAGCCTGGACGATCTTCGGAATCCGGTCCAGGGCGTACTCGCCGAGGGCGTCGGTGTCGAGGGGCACCTCGCGGAAGAGGACCGCCCGGAGATCGTTGCGGGCGCAGGCCTCGGCGAAGAGCGCCTGCTGCCCCTGCGGGTCGGAAAGGAAGAGGGTCGCCACCGCGAATGTCTCCGGCAGCGGCACCCCCTCCTCCCCGGCCACCCGGCGCATGAAACGGGTCGGCATGGCGCAGAGCAGGCCGCAGCCGTCGCCGCTCTTGCCGTCGGCGGCGACCGCACCGCGGTGCATCATGCGGTCCAGGGCGCGGATGGAGTCGGTCAGCAGCCCGTGGCTCGGTTCGTTGCGCAGGTGGGCGAGCAGGCCCACTCCGCAGCTGTCGCGAAATTGATGCGCCAGGTTCATCGGGGAACGTCCTCGCTTTCTCGAATACTGGGGGACCGCCGGAGGTTCGGCCCGCGGGCATAAGACCCGGGCGCGCCGCCGTCAGAGAATCGCCATTGTCATCAAGAATAACAGGCCTTTGCGAAAGGTGCGCGGAGACATGGTATTTTCATGGTTAAAGAAGAGAGTCTTTGGATAGGGAAGCGGCGGGGGCCGGAGGCGGGCTCGGCTTCTTTGGACCAAATGAGGCCCGGATGCTCCCCCTCTGGAGAATGACACATTTGCTGGTAAACTCATTTCTCACAGAAAAAAACGAACACGGAAAGGAGAAGGTATGAGAAGCAAAGCGTGGTTGGCAATGGCATGCGCCGTCTTGCTCATGACGGCCTGCGGCAAACAGGAGGAGGCCCCCGCGGAGAAGACGGCGGGCGCGCCCTCGATGACCGAGAAGATGATGGAGAAGACCAAAAGCGCCGCGGCGAAGGCCGAAGAAGCCGCGGGGATGGCCGCCGAAAAGGTGACCGAGGCTGCGAAGAGCGCCGGGGAGAAAATCGGGGAGACGACCGAGGCGGCCAAGGAGACAATGGCCGGGATGATGGAGGGCACCTCCGAGCAGGCCCAGGGCAAAGAGAACCTGGAAGAGCTGTTTGAAGGCGGCGCCGCAGGGACCGCCGTCTCCCAGACCGTCACCACGACCGAGAAGACCGTGACTGCGGCGGCCGAGCAGGCGGGCGCGGAAGTCTCCACGACGGTGTCCAAGGTCGCCGTGGCGGCCGAGGCCCCGGAAATGATGACCCTCGAAAACAAGATGGGGGCCGTCTCCCTCCCCCACAAGACCCATGCCGATGCCTACGGCTGCCAGACCTTCCACGGCGCCGGCGAACCGGGCCATTTCGAACTGGAAAAAGACAAAGCCCACGAACTCTGCAAGGGCTGCCACAAGAAGGAGGGCAAAGGTCCCACCGGCTGCAAGGACTGCCACAAGAAGTAACTCTCCCGGTACCGGAGCCTCGACAGGGCCCCCTCGGGGGCCCTTTTTCGGGTCTGCGGGAAAGGCGCCTCCCCCCCAAGCCCTTTTCCCTTCGGCCTGCGACCCATAAAAAGCCCTGCCCGCGTTTTGTCAAGCGAAAAAACGTTTCGCCCGTCTTGCAAGGCCCGCAGGATATGGTTGGCTATATAGGAATGAAATCCCTCAGGACATGAGGTAACCGCGATGCGAATTTCTGTCGTTTTCAAAAACGGGGAAAAGGGCTCGATCGAGCCCAAGGACCTCGAGAATCTGGTCGATTTCGGACTCATCGACAGGTTCAAACGCTCGGACGGGTGGGTCCAGGTCGGCCGGGACCCGCTGCGCGGGGTGAGGGGAATGTTTTTTCAGGGCAAGGAGAGGCGCGAGGGCGATTACCACCAGTGAAGCCTCAACCCGCCCCACCGCCTCAGGAGACCGGGCTCACGGCCCCGTCCCTCTCTGACGAAGATACTCGTACATGACGATAGACGCGGCGATGCTCACGTTGAGGCTCTGCACCCTCCCGAACTGAGGGATGGACAGGCGGCGCAAACAGGGGTAATCGGTCGGTTCGAAGCTGAACCCGAACTCCTCGTTGCCGAGAACGAAGGCGCTCTTTTCAGGCAGCTCGAAGGCGCCGAGCACGTCGGGGCACCCCGGATCGAGAACGAACAGATCGTACCCCTCGGACCGGAGGCTGTCTTGGCACGGACGGAAATCGTCGTGGAAACGGGCCGGAACCTTGCGGAAGGAGCCCTTGGCCGGCGCCGGGTCGAAGGGGCCGATGTTGACCAGGTGGACCTCTCTGGCACCGAACGCCTCGGCGCTGCGAAAGATCTTGGGGACGTTGAAGCCCGGCTTGAGGTTGTCGAGCACCAGGACGAAATCGTGGGCGCCGGGCCGGGCCAACAGGTTGCGCTGGCGCTCCTTGTTGTAGCGCTGCAACATGTGCTTTCGGGACTCTCTTCTCACTTCCACGCCTCCTTCCCTCGGCTTCGGGCCGGGCGCCCTAAAATACAACGTCCCGTCACCCCAGGCAAAGGCAAATCGTTTTCGCTCTCCCCGAAAGGCCGGACTCATTTCCCCGTCGCCGGGGCGCCCCCGGCCTGAACAAAGAACAGGAGAGTTCCTTGACCCTTCCCAGGGCCGTCCCGGCCGAGATGGAAAGACGGGCGGTGGTGACCGCCTTCCTGCGACACGACGGCAGGATCCTGCTCCTGCGGCGAAGCGACCGGGTCGGCAGCTACCGGGGCCGTTGGGCCGGGGTGAGCGGCTTTCTGGAAGACCCCACGGCCCTCGCCCAGGCCCTGAGAGAAATCCGCGAGGAGACCGGCCTGCCCGCCGACAGGCTCCGCCTGGCGAGGGCGGGAGCCCCCCTCGAGGTGCTCGACCGAAAGTTGGAGGTGTGCTGGATCGTCCACCCCTTCCTGTTCGACCTGGACGACGCATCGGGGCTCCGCCTCGACTGGGAGCACGTGGAATCGTGCTGGGTGAGGCCGGAAGAGGTGAAGAGCTTCGAGACCGTGCCGGCCCTGGCCGAGGCCCTGTCGGCCTGCCTGGAAGTGGGAGAGACCGATGGCTAAGAGCGAGTTCGAGAGGCGATGCGTCGAGCTGGCCGTCGACCGCACCCGGGGGGCCAGCGAGCTCGCCCGCTTCTGCCTCAAGGCCCTCTGCGACAGCGCCCTGCAGAACCCGGCGGGCGCCCCGCCGGATCTGCGCCGCCTCCTGCGGGAGCAGGCCGCCGCCCTGGCTGCCGCCCGGCCGAGCATGGCCCCCATCGACAACCTGCTTTCGCGCTGGCTAAGGGACCTCGACGCCCTTCCGGAAGAAGACCTGGCGGCTCTCCGCCAGGGCGCCTCCGAGGCCGCGAACAGACTCTGCCGGATCTCGAGGGTCGCGGTGGAGAGGGCGGCGGCGCACGCCGCCAGGCTGATCGGAGCGGGGAAAACCGTTCTTTCCCACAGCCTCAGTTCCACGGTCCTGACGGTCTTCGCACGACTCGGGGAGGAGGGCGTCACGGCGGTGATCAGCGAGTCGCGCCCCCTCTGCGAGGGGCACAAACTGGCCGAGTCTCTCTGCGGGTGGGGCATCCCCGTGACCCTGGTGACCGACGCCCAGCTCGGCCTCTTCGCCGGACAGGCCGACCTCGCCCTGGTGGGAGCCGACAGCCTGCTCGCCGACGGCTCGGTGGTCAACAAGGCCGGAACCTACCCCCTCGCCCTGGCCGCCCGGGATCAGGGCATCCCCTTCTACGTCTGCTGCGAGAGTTTCAAGCGCCACGAATCCACCACGGACCCGCCGCCCCTGGAGGAGATGGACCCCGCCGAACTCGACGCCCCGGAGCGCCCCGGGCTGACGGTGCGCAACATCTACTTCGACATCACCCCCGCCCGCCTCGTCAGCGCCTGGATCGACGAAAACGGGGTGCGCCGGGGGGAATAGCCGACATGCCTTATCGAACATGGTGGCATCCGCCTTCGACTCCCCCTGGTCCAGCGCGCGCTGCCATGCGAAGTAAGCCGAAACCGATCCCTTGGACCGGGGCCGCGTCCTGACTGAGATGGTTGGCAATTGGGTAGAGTTTCTTCAAGGTGAAGATGAAGTGGAAAAGACCCGCCACATCCTTCAAGGGCCCCGGACAGGGCGCCCGGCTGGAAGTGAAAGGTTTATTCTGGAGGTGGAAACGTTGGTCGGGAATTCCCTACGGCCGATGTCCCACGGTCGGCCTCGCAAAATTTAAATCGTTATTGTGCCTCCGGGATACCTCCGGCGGTACACTTTTGACTAGAATCTGCCTTGTGCCCTCTGAATGCCCCTATTTGATATTTTCCTTTTGCATAAAAAGGGTGACACAGGAAACATATTTCAAAAACATGAAAAGACCATAATCTGCAAAGGTGTTATTTTTGTCATACGTGCGTCTGGGATTAAGTCCAACCATAGACCTTAGCTTCTGTAAATAAAAATTCTTAGTATACTTAAAAGAAGTTCTCATCTTGTATTTTCTGCCCAAGCGCAAACATTTTGCAGTGCTCGGGTAATTTGTATAATTGACAAGATAGTCTGCATAAGATTCAGAGAGCCTCGTCAGGGACATGTTTTTTTCCAATAAATCTGGGAAATGCCTTATCGCCTTAACCCTAATAAAAAACCTTATGAAACTCTTTAGCAACTCGTAATTTTTAATTCTATGGGCTAAAGGAACCAGTATATGACACTCAACAAAACAACTACTCAATGGGAATAAGTGGGCAGAGAACCCTCCAGGCTTTAAGGTTCTAGCTACTTCTGAAAACAAAAAGTCATGATCATGAACATGTTCCAAGACCTGATTGGATAAAATCAAATCAAAATAATCATCTTCGTAGGGCCAACGCTCTGAATTAGATATTGTTGTAATTCTTTCACCCCAAGGAACACTCGGTCCGAAAGAACTCAGCTTCCCAATGACACCATTGAGATAATCATTTTTTTTTGCTCCATGCTCAAAAACGTCAAAGCCATACAACTCTACATTTTTGTTTGGGTATTTTGCTTCGAAACTCAAGTAGAGATAACTAACAAGGTCTCCATTACCACAACCTACATCCAAAATCCTTATGGTTTTCTGTTCTTCTTTAATTGAAAGACAACTGTTTGCAACACCCAAGAGATGGTCATGTGTTACGCTTTTTGCTTTCAATTTTAATCCCTGCATCGCCTTCTCCATTTAAAAAATATAAATCACTTCTTTCATTTCAATAATAAAAACGACTTAAACACGGGCCCATGATGATTTGCCCTGCGCTGACCGCCCAAATATAATCAGATACTAGCAGGGCAACCCGACAACTCAAGAAACTTTATAAAAAAAATTTCACAATTCGCCCAACATGAAAACCACAAGGCCCTCATGGGGGGTTAAGCATCAGAAAAAACACGCCCCTTTCCTATTCAGGTCAGGGGCAACACGGGTGCTGCGAGCCATACGGCTCATCTCCGATCAATACTCAGCCAGCGAGGAGGCTGTTCGCTGCTACGGGTGCGACACGCCCGGGTGATAAACGAGGGTCAGCCTGCAGTAGTAAGGCACTTCGTAGCCCCAGTCGTCGTCGGGGCGGCCGGCATCGACGAAGTTGAAATCGCCGAGGCTGAGATAGAACTTGCCTTCCCAGGCATCCCCCACCCAGAATTGGTCACCGGAACCGGCCGCGGGCGTGAAAAGATTCAGCGGCGCCACCGCCGTATCGCTGTCGCCGGCGCTGGCGAAGAAGCCGTCCGAATCGCCCGCCCGGTCGACCAGGATGCGGTTGTCGTTGTGGTCGCGGTAGACCTTCCAGACGTATTCCACAGGCGACCCCGCGCCGCCGACGTACAACTCCACCTGCAGGTCGTAATACCAGTCGCTGTCGGCGGGAACGCCCTGTTGATAGAGGGGCCCCAGGTCGAGCTCGAACCAGTCCTGATCGCCCTGGTAGTCGATGTAGCCGCCGATCCAGGGGAACGCGATCGTGGTCAGGCCGCCTGCGGCCGAGCGGGTGATGCCGGGGGAGGGGTTGGGCCCGTTGAAATCGAGCAGCGCGGTATTGACGGCGTATTCCTTCTGCAGCAGGGAATTGTGTTCAAGGCGCACATGGGCGTCGCCGGGGTTGCTCCCTTCCGAGGCTTCATCGTAGTAGACGGCCCCGGCCGGGGCGCCGGGATCGGCCGGCAGGGCCGAAGGGATGTCGACCAGGTTGCCCCGGATATAGTAGGGCACCAGGCCGTCGCCCTCGTCGCCCTGGGCGTCCGAGACCTTGAAAAAGTAGGTGACGGGGCCGACCGGGCTCCCGGCCGGCAGCAGGATGCTGGTTTTGAGTTCGGTGGGGCCGTCCTCACCGTTGCTGTCGTAGACCTTCTCGATCAGGTCGTCGCGCAGGATGCTGACCGCGTAGTCGGCCAGGGACGGCTCCTCGGTCTCCATGAACATCTCCAGCACCCGGGGGTTGCCGTTGTCGGTATCGAGGTAGTACCAGTCGTCATCGCCGCGGTAGGCGATCTTGGCCTCTGTCCAGCCGTTCTCGGGGGTACTGGCCGGGGCGAGGGCCTGGGCGGTGTTGATGCTGTCGTTGCCGGCGCCGGCCTCGGCGGGGTCGTCGACGTCGAGGACCTGCACCGACAGCTCGTAGGGCGCCGCCGCCTCGACGGCCTGCCCTTCGGCGCTTTGGACGCTCAGGAAGTGATCGCCGCCGCCAGCCAGGATCTCGGTCCTGTAGGTGGCCGAGCCGCCGAGGTAGTCGTGCACCAGGAGCACCTCGCCGAATACGTCTTCGAGCTGGATCTGGTACCGGAAGGCGCTGCCGGCCCCGCCGTCGTCGAAGCTGATCTCGAGGACCTGCAGCCCGCTGGCCGGAATCCCCGCCAGGGGCAGGTGGTACCAGTCCTGGTCGCCGGCGTATTCGAGGGCGCCGCTGCCGAGATAGCTCTGCAGGGCGGCATCGAAGGAGAGGACGGTCGCCTCGCCGCGGTTGTCGTCGGCGCCCGCTTCGGCCGCCGCTGCCGTCTGCACGGCGATGTGGTAGTTGGAGGAGGTGTCGTAGTCGTCGCGGCCGAAATCCTCGATCAGCACGTAGTAGTCGCCGGCGGCCAGGCAGGGAAGGAGCCGGTACTTGCTCTTCTGGCCGTAATCGCTCATCACCAGCGCCCCGTCCCCGTCGTAGATCTCGATCTTCAGATCGACGTCGGTGCCGCCGGCAAAGGGGGTGTAATCGACGGTCACCGCGTACACGCCGTCGGCGCCGGCGACAAAGGTGTAGCAGTCGACGTCGCCGACATGGCCGATGTTGCCGTCGTAGCCGCTGCCGGGGTCATCGACCGCCAGGAAACTTGCGCTGGCGAAGTTCTCGTCCCCGTCGCCGCCCTGGAGATAGTCGAGGGAAAGGTAGTAGGGATGCTACGAGGCTTCGTAGTCGAGCAGGTCGCGCACCGCGATGAGGAGATCCTTGGGCGTGTCGATGTACAGGTTCAGGGCGAGGTCCGCCGGCAGCTGGCTCCCCTCCGGGGCGTGGTCGCCGTAGATCCGGACCCTGTTCCCCTCCCCGTCCACCTCGTAGGCGGTCACCAGCAGATCGACGTCCGGGCGGAAGGTGTTGGAGGAGCACCTGACCTGGAGCACGTTGTTCGCCTCGACGGCCCGGTAGCGGTACCAGTCGACCTCGCCGACCTCGGCGATGGCGCCCGAGACCTCCGAACCGAGGGAGAGGGTCTTGGCCCCCGAGGCGTCCCCCTCCGGGTCGCCGCCTGAGCAGGCGGAGAGCAGCACCAGGCAGAATCCCCAAATCAAAGCGCGGCTTCTTTTCATCAGATCACCCTCTTTCATGGCATCAGTTCAAAATCGGCAGGGGTCAGGACGATGTTCCGACCCTCGTCGTTCATGTTCACCACGATCTCCGCCATGCGGAAGACGGGCGGGGAGTCGGGGTTGTCCTCCGGCACCTCGGCGACGTAGAACCGCAGCCGGTTGTCCCCCTCCGGCCGGAGGACGACGCCCTCCTCGTCCTCGAAGCCGGCGGTGTCCATGATGTCGATGTTGGAGATGTGGAAGTTGTACTCGCGCACGTAGGAGGGCATGGAGGAGCCCTGCTCGATGGGGACCAGCCCGTTGTCGACGATGTCGTAGTTGTAGCTGTAGCGCTCCCTGATCTTCGGATCGTTGGACAGAACGTTGGTGTGGCGCTGCACCTCGAGCCAGTCCTCGGAGCCGTCGAAATCGCTGTCGGTGGTGTACTGAACCTCCAGGGGGTTGGTGCCGGTCAGAAACTCGATGCCGTCGGGAATGCCGTCCCGGTCGGTGTCGACGATGCGCCGGTTGGTCCCCTTCACGTACTCCTCGCAGTCGGTCAGGCCGTCGTCGTCGGTGTCGGGCCATACCCCGCCCGGCGCCAGGTCGCAGGGGCTGTCCTGCACCAGGGGGTCGAGCTCGTGCCCCGGGGAACTCATCTTGACCTCGAAATAGTCCCCGAGGCCGTCGCCGTCGCTGTCGGCCAGGTTCGGGTCGCTGCCGTAGAGCACCTCCTCCTCGTCCGGCAGGCCGTCCCCGTCGCTGTCGACGTGGACCAGCTCCACGCCCGGGCGCACGTTGAAGTTGTAGGCGAGCAGGTACTTGATCTTGTACTCGACGGTCAGGCGCATGTCGACGATGTTGATGAAGTCGACGCTCTCGGCGTTGTCGAAGCGCCGGAACTGGCCGTTGCCCCGGTCGGCCATCCCCTCCAGGGTCGCCTCGGCGAGGGACTGGGCCTGCTGGCCCTCGGAGGTGGGGGGAAACATGCCGAGGAGCAAAAAGGTGTGAAAATTGAAGCCGCCGACGCCGCTCTCTTCGACCATCTCGGCGATGTCGCTGGCGCCGTTCCAGATGTCGGCGTCGGGCTGGCGGCCGCCCTGGACGTTGGACATGCCGTCGCTCAGGAAGACGACGATGTACTTGGTCCGGATCAGGTTCTCCTCGTCGTCGGTGTTGCGGATATCCCGCGCGATGTCGCCGTAGACAGCGTCGAGGGTCCCGAGGTAGTCGGTCATGGTGTCGTTGTAGGCGCCGTCCAGGACCCGGTTGATCTCCGCCGGATCCTTGGTGAACCCTCCGTGGCCGTCGGCGGTGCGGGTGCGGGAGAAGACGTCGTTGTTCCAGAGCATGACCTCGAAAGAGGTGTTCTCGTTGCTGTTGTACTCGTTGATGAAGTTGCGGACCGCCTCGATGCGCAGGAAGTAGGGGTCGGAGCCGGCGAGCTGTCCGTTGATCTCATCGCCCATGCTCAGGGAGCAGTCGATGGCGAACAGCACCTTGACCGGGAACCGGATCTCGTCGGGGCTCTCGGTGATGAATGTCCCCTGGAGGGCGAGCTTGCTGCGCGCCTGGGTCCGCTCCAGGTCGCCCTCGGAGCAGCCGGAACCGAGCAGCAGCAGGGGCAGGATCAGCAAAAAGCAGAGGTGTCTATATCCCATCGCACGCGTCTCCCAGCCCGTTGCGGTCGGCGTCGGCCTGACCGGCATTGGCAATGACGGGACAGTTGTCGCAGGCGTCGCCCACCCCGTCGTCATCGATATCGGTGTTCTGGTAGGTGTGGAGGTTGGGGCAGAGGTCGCGTTCGCCCCCGCCGCTCTCCAAAAAGCCGTCGTTGTCCAGGTCGTCGTCGCAGGAATCGCCGAGGACGTCGCCGATCATGTAGAAGTCGCTGTTCTCCTGGCCCGGGTTGTAGACCTTGCTGCAGTTGTCGACCCGGTCGGGGACGCCGTCGTTGTCGTCGTCCTCGTCGCAGACGTCGCCGACGCCGTCGCCGTCGTAATCGGCCAGGGTGGGGTCGTGGACGGCGACGCAGTTGTCGTCAACGTTGGGCGCCCCGTCGCCGTCCAGATCCATGTCGCAGGCATCGCCCAGGCCGTCGCCGTCGATGTCGGTCTGCAGGTTGTTGGCCACGCCCGGGCAGTTGTCGCAGGCGTCGCCGTGGTCGTCGCCGTCGCCGTTTTCGCTCTGGTCGTTGGGGGTGAAGGGGCAACTGTCGCGGGTATCGACGATGCCGTCGGCGTCGATATCCTCCTGCAGGGAGAACTTGGGGCCGAGGTCGTAGTTGACGATGATCGGTCCGCCCCCGCCCCCCCCGCCGCCGGCGCCCCCGGCCGGAGGCGCGCCGCACAGGGCGTCGGGACATTCGTCGAACCACGCGTTGGGATCGAAATCCTCGCCCAGGGCGGCGCTGCCGCCGCCGAGGGTCAGGGCGGAAAAGAGCAGAATTGTCGCGGGAAGCTTGGTTCCCATCATGGCACCCCCTGTCAATAGGTCATTCTAGTGTGGCACTTCGCTGTCGTTGAATTCAGTCGTTCTGCATCGTCTGCTGGACGGGCAAAGCTAAATCAGAATCGGCCTCACGCCCGTTCGCCTTCGCTCATATATGGTCTCCCCCCGCTTTGCAAGGGCTTGTGAACTGAATGACAGGGACAGGATTGCTGCCGTATATCCGGCCTCTCTGTGAGAGAACT